>JAEWCT010000250.1 GCA_023390485.1 Pseudomonadota bacterium | reverse complement strand
GCCTTGCGGCGATTGTCGTCGTCATGACGGCCTTCTGCGCGGCGACGGGACTTTGGGAAAAGTCGATGGCGACACTCTATCTTTGCGGTATGTCGGCGCTTGTCGCGTTCCTGTTCGGCATCGCGCTCGGGATCGCAGCGTCGCGAAGCGACCGGTTCGCTGCCTTTCTCATGCCGATCTGCGACACGCTGCAAACGCTTCCGTCGTTCTGCTTCATCATTCCCGTCGTCATGCTTTTCCGCGTCGGTGACGTAACGGCGATGATTGCGACCGTGCTGTTCGCGATCGTCCCCGCAATTCGCTACACCAATCACGGTATTCGACAGATCCCCGAAAACTTGATCGAGGCCGCTACCGTATCCGGCTGCACGCCCCGGCAGATGTTCTGGAGGGTGCAGTTGCCGCTGGCGCTGCCTGAGATCATGCTGGGCCTCAATCAGACGGTGCTGCTCGCGCTTAGCATGATCATCATCTGCGCGATGATTGGAACGCGCGACCTTGGTCAGGAAGTTTTCATTGCCTTGGCGAAGGCCGACGCAGGACGAGGCCTGACGGCAGGCTTGGTCATCGCCTTCATCGGCATCGTCGCTGACCGGCTCCTGCGGGCGTCGACGGACCGACTGCAGTCACGACTCGGCCTCGTCTAAAGAGGCCAGGCCGCGGCATAGCACCTATTCACCGCAGTTATTGATGACCGCGTTCAATGGCAATAGCCATTGCCTCCCGCCTCCGGTGCACGCACGCAGTGTGCCAGCGACTAACTTTATGAAAACTTTCCGGAAGCCCGATGGGGTTTGTCTTTATTGGACATGAACGGTCCTCAGAGCTAACAGTGGCGGCCGGCAAAGGATCAACCGCAACGGTTATGAGCCATGGTCGAAGGCCTGATTACGCAGCGCAGCAATCACCAGCCTAAGGAAACGGCCGACCGGCTAGCCCGAAAAATTACCGATAAAGGAGCGACCGTCGTAGCGCGCATCGACCATGCCGCCGCTGCCGCAAAGGTCGGATTGGAATTGCGGCCGACAGAGGTTCTGATTTTCGGCAACCCGAATGTCGGTACACGTCTTATGCAGCAAGAACAGTTGATCGGCTTGGAGCTTCCGGCCAAGGTTCTTGTTTGGGAGGATGACAAGAACGTCACGTGGCTCACGTATCAGGATATGGAGTGGCTGGCGAACCGGTATGGAATAGCGTCCGCCGTTCGGCCGACTGTGGAGAAGCTATCCTCCCTGTTAAGGCTTGTCGTCGAGGAGGCTGCAGGCAAGGGTGATTGATCAAAAAAATAATCGCCAATTCACGATTCGTAATGAACATTTCAAGAGGTTGCGAATTCTTTGGATGGAACTCCCCCCGAAGCAACATAGCGTAAGGAACTGATAGTCATGAAAGCGGATACCGCTAAGGCCCGTCGCAAGCTTCCCCTCGATACGCCATCGCACTTTTCCGATAACGCGATCAAAGATATCTCCGGCGCGCTGACGGCGCTGCTAGCTGATTTTTTTGCGCTTTATATCAAGACCAAGAATTTTCACTGGCACATGTCCGGCCCGAACTTCCGCGACTATCATCTTCTGCTGGACGAACAGGGCGAGCAGATATTCGCTGCAACCGACGACATAGCGGAACGCGCTCGCAAAATCGGCGGCACCACGATCCGCTCCATCGGGCAGATCAATAGCGAGAAACGCATCCTCGATAACAATGCAGACTTCGTCACGCCGAACGACATGCTTGCGGAGCTTCGCGACGACAATCTTCAGCTTGTCGATGAGATGCGCCAGGTGCACGACCTGTGTGACGAGCACGGCGATGTCGCTACCACCAGTCTTCTGGAGGTTTGGATCGACGAAGGCGAACGCCGCGTGTGGTTCCTGTTCGAAGCGACGCGGAATATTCCTCACGAAGCCTGAGACTTTAAGTCAAAGACTGACCTGAGCTTTGTGGCGCCGGGCTCGTCTCTCGGCGCCTCTTACGTTTCTGACGGACCGCCGGTCAAGGCCTCGCGATTTCAAACATGTCGCCCGTTCCCGTATACCAGCCGCGGCCGTGCATGCGCCCGATAAGATCGAGCGCGAGTGTATCGATATAGAATCGCTCAGGATCCAGAACGAACGCGTCGTCGACGTGAGCCTGCACCACCTCGCCGAGTGCAATCAGCTGATTGGAAATCACGATGGGCGTATGCAATCGGCATTCGAACGCCACGGGGCTTATTGCGATCCGCTCCGGTTGAATCTTGAGCGACGGACGTGTCTCGAGCTTAGCAAGCTCCAGTTCGTCGACGTCCGGCGGCACGTCTCCGGAAGTCAGGTTCATCGATTGCGAAGCGGAGCGCGGCACCAGATTGACGACGAATTCACGCGTATCGAGGATGTTGCGCGCCGTATCCTTCATGACGTCGCCAGCCTCAGGCATAATGCCAAGCGCAAGTAACGGCGGATCTTTGCTGAGGGCATTGAAGAAGCTGAACGGCGCCGAATTGCGGACGCCGTTCTTGGAGATCGTCGTCACCCAGGCGATGGGCCGCGGTACGATCGTGCTCGTCAGGATCTTGTAACGATCGTCCGCGGCCAGCTTCTCGAAGTCGAATTCCATTTCATGTCCTGCTTTCGGGCATTGCAATCCCGCTCAGGATCTTCTTCACGTGATCGACTTCATCCTGCACGATGGTGTGGCCCATCCCAGGATAGATCTTCTCCGTCACATCGCCGCCGAGCTTGCTCAGCACGTCCGTCGATTCATGCACCCGCGCGAGCGGAATGTGTGAATCGACATCGCTGCAGCCGAGGAACACCGGCGTGCCCTGAAGCGAGCCCGGGTAGTTTCGCGGTGTGCCTTCAGGCCCGATAAGGCCGCCGCTCAGTGCGATCACGCCACCGAACCGGCGAGCATTGCGAGCGGCGAACTCGAGCGCGAGACACGCGCCCTGGGAAAATCCCAGAAGCACGATGCGTTCCGTGGGCATGCCTTCCCGCTCAAGGTCCTCAACCACGCCCGACAATGTTTGAAGCGCGTTGCTGAGGTGCGGCTCGTTACGGGAAATAGGGCTCATGAATGAGTACGGATACCAACTTCCCGATTGAGCCTCCGGTGCAATGTAGGCGACGTCAAGCGCATCGAACGCACCCGCGAGTTCGAGAATGCTTCGCGCACTCGCGCCGCGCCCATGAACCATGAGCATCGCCGCACGGGCGGCACCGATGGGTGCGCCCGCGCCAATGACTTCTGTCGTAAGTGTCGTCATGCTGCTTGTCCCAATGGTTGCAAGACGGCTTCGATTTCATTCCGCCGGTCTTCGAGGAATGCCGGCAGCTTCAGCGATTGACCGAGAGAAGCCAGGGGTTCATCGATGGCAAATCCCGGTTGATCGGTCGCGATCTCGAAGAGCACGCCGCCCGGCTCGCGGAAATAGATCGACCGGAAGTAGTCGCGGTTGACCTGCTCCGTTGTCCGGATGCGATGGGTCTCGACGAGCTTCTTGCGCATCTCAGCCTGCACGTCGTCGGTCGCAGCGCGGAACGCCACGTGATGCACCGACCCACGGCCAAGTTGCCCGGCGAGGAAGCCCTTGGCTTCGCGGATCTCGACGACGCCTCCGGCAACTGCACCGCTCGCAACGAACTGTTTGGTCGGTCCTTCGCTGCCGGCTTCGGTAAATCCGAAGACGTCGGTCAGGATCGCACCGGTTCGCGTAGCGTCCTCGAGCAGAAGGCTGACGCCATAGAAGCCGCGCAGCGCATGCTCAGCCGGAACGTTGCCGCCCTGCCAAGCCGCCTCCGCCTCTGCGCCGGGAACGCCGACGAGAGCGAGCGTCATGCCGTCGGGATCTCGGAACGCCAGAACCGAACGCCCGAAGCGTTTCTCGATCGCTTCATGCGCAACACCTTTCTCCACGAAGCGATGTGCCCAGTAGCCGATCGCGCTCTCGGGTACGCGAAACATCGTCTGCTGCGCGAACCCTACGCCGTTCCGTCCGCGCGGGGCATCGTCCCACGGGAAGAAAGTGAGGATCGTACCGGGGTTCCCGGCCTCGTCACCGAAATAGAAGTGATAGGTGCCGGGATCGTCGAAGTTCACGGTCTTCTTGACCAGCCTGAGGCCAAGAACATTGGTGTAGAAATCAAGATTGCGGGATGCGTTGCCAGCAATCGCTGTGATGTGATGAATGCCAGACATGGCTTCTCCTTTCTCGTCTGCACGAGATTTCGCTGTGTTGCTTCTCAATGTGGTTAGTGGCACCGGCCCTTCAATTGGCGGCCGATGGAACGAGACCGTCGCCGTTTTGGCGACGATCCATGACCGGAGCGTCAGCCTTTGAGCTGTGCCGCGATCTGAGCGACGTGACGGCCCTGAAAGCGCGCAGCCGCCAATTCGTTCTCCGATGGCTGGCGCGAACCGTCGCCGTCGGCAATCGTTGACGCGCCATAAGGCGAGCCGCCGGTGATTTCCTTGACGCCCATCTGCCCCTGGAACGAGTAGGGGAGCCCGACGATCACCATGCCTTGGTGCAGCAGCACGGTATGGGTCGATAAGATCGTGCTTTCCTGCCCGCCGTGCTGGGTGGCTGTCGAGGTGAAGACGCTCCCGACTTTGCCGATCAGCTTGCCGGACAACCAGAGTCCGCCGGTCTGATCGAGAAAGTTCTTCATCTGCGCCGGCATGTTTCCAAACCGCGTCGGAACACCGATGATGATGGCGTCATAGTCAGCGAGTTCATTGACGGTGGCGATGGGTGCCGTCTGATCGAGCTTGAAGTGCATCTTCTGGGCAACCTCTTCGGGCACCAGCTCCGGCACGCGCTTGATTGTTGCTTCGGCCCCGGCTTCGCGAACGCCTTCCGCGACGGCCTCGGACATCTTCTCGATGTGGCCGTAGCTTGAATAATAAAGAACCAGAACCTTGGTCATGAATGCCTCCGACCCCTGTGAATGCTGGACTTGGCGACTCTTGCCGTCGCCGACCACCAACACATGACGCGTTGACACGAATTCCTCAATCCGCCAATATTTGCGCAGTCTGGTTCCAATTTGGATACAAATGGACAAACTTGCCGCCATGAATGCGCTGGTGAAGGTGGTCGCGAGCGGCAGCTACGCGGAGGCTGCGCGTCGGCTCGGTCTGACGAGGTCGGCCGTCAGCAAGGCCGTCATGGAGTTGGAGGAGAGCCTCGGCGCACGCCTCCTCGATCGCACGACGCGCCGCGTCACGCCGACGGAAGCGGGCCTCGCCTACTATGAGCGGTGCCTCGCAATTCTGGCGCAGGTGGAGGAAACGGAAGCTCAGGTCTCCCGGCTACACGACGAGCCAAAAGGTACGCTGAGGGTCAACGCGCCGATGTCGTTCGGTACGCTCTATCTCGGCAACGCCATCGCCGATCTGATGATCCGGTACAGCGACCTGAAGGTCGAACTGACGTTGACCGACAGATTGATCGATCCGCTGGAAGAAGGCGCCGACGTGACGGTGCGGATCGGCACGCCCACCGACTCGAGCTTGATCGCGCGTCGCATCGCGCCCGCGCGTATCGTTCTCGTGGCATCGCCCGACTACATCGAGAAGCATGGCGAACCGAAAACGCCGGGAGATCTGGTAGAGCATCGCTGCTTGAGCTACGGCCATACGACGTCGTTGCAGCGCTGGCATCTGACGGAAAATGGCGAGTCTATTTCGGTCTCGATCGCCTCGTGCATGTCATCGAACAATGGCGACGTCTTGCGCGAGGCGGCCGTGAAAGGCATCGGCGTTGCCGTCCTTCCCACGTTCATCGTCGGCAACGATATTGCGGCCGGCAGGTTGAAGCTCGTCCTCCCGAACAATCGCCCCCCCGATTTGACGATCCATGCTCTCTATGCGCCAAATCGATATCTCGCGGCGAAAACCCGCGTCTTTATCGATTTTCTCGTTGATTGCTTCGGAAAGAAGCCGCCATGGGACGACTGGGACAGGAAGCGCTGAAGGCGGACCGAGCTGCTACCTCCGTGGCTTGCGCCGTAGGAGATAGGTATCCATGATCCAACCCTTCCGCTTTCGCTCTTCGCCGCGCGCCGCTTCGATGGCCTCGACGCATTCCGCGAGCTTTCCGGAAATCAGGATTTGATCGGGCGTGCCGAGATAGGCGCCCCAGAAAATTTCGGCGTCTTCATCAACCCAGGCACGGAGACCCGATCCGTTATCCAGCATGACCACGGCTGTATCGATGCTGTCCGGCAGGCCTTCCAAGAGCCGCCTGCCAGTCGTGATATGTACGGGTTCGCCGATCGGATTGAGCGCGATCTTGTGTTCCGCAGCAAGCGCCTGGACGCTCGTGATGCCCGGAATGATCCGGTATTCGAACGCGAGCGCGCCTTCAGCGATGATGTGCTCTATGACCCGCTCGGTGCTATCGTAGAGGGAAGGGTCGCCCCAAACGAGGAACGCGCCGACTTCGCCATCCGCAAGCTGATTGGCAATGAGATCGGCGAAAATCTTCGCCTTGTCGCGGTGCCACGCATGGACGCCTGACTTGTAATCGGGCGTGCTCGCATCCCGCACCGGCCCCGGAACCTCGACAATCCGGTAGGATTTGTCTTCTATGAAGCGCTCGCAAATGGTCCGCCTGAGATTGATGAGGTCCTCCTTCTCCTCCCCCTTGTCGAGAAAGAAGAACACATCGGCCTCGTTCAGCGCCTTGACGGCCTGTATCGTGACGTAATCCGGATTGCCGGCGCCGATACCGATGAGAAGAACCGTCTTCATGGCAACGTATCTCCATTCTGAGGGACGACGAAAACCGTAAATCCAACGATTTGTCGATGGGACACCTTGGGGAGATTGCGCCGCGCCCCGTTCGATGCCAATTCACGCAAGAAGCGTCCTTAAAGGGAAATGCACTGAGATGGCCAAGCGCATCGTATTGGTAACCGGATCGCTGGCCGAGCCGCGGGTGAAGCGCATAGCCGGCGAACTCAATGACGCCGAGCTCGAACCGATCGTTGCGAACGTCGGCGTCAAGGTTGCTGCGTTGATGACGACGGAGATCGTCGAGCGGCGGCTGAAACTTCCGGAAAATGCAGATCGGGTTATTCTTCCGGGCCGCTTTCGTGGCGACATCGACCGGCTTTCCGATCACTTCGGCACGCGCTTCGAACGCGGCCCTGAGGAGATTGCCGATCTGCCCGCCTATCTCGGGCAGGCGGCTCGAAAAGTCGATCTCTCCGAATACGACGTCACGATCTTCGGCGAGATCGTCGATGCAACGCTGATGAAGCCCGAACAGATTGTAGAGCGCTCGCGCAAGATGCGTGCCGATGGCGCCGACGTCATCGATCTCGGCTGTCTTCCGGATAGCCCGTTTCCCCACCTCGAAGAGTCGATTGCCGCGCTTCATGCCGATGGCGCGAAGGTGAGCGTGGATTCTTTCAACGCGGAGGAGCTGTCCAGAGCGACGCGCGCAGGCGCCGACTATCTCTTCAGCCTCAACGAAAAGACCATATCGATTGTCGACGAAGGCCGCGCGACGCCGATCCTCATCTCCGCAGGCGCGGCCGACATGGATTCGCTCGACCGCGTGATCGACATTATGATCGCCAAGGGGCGGCGGTTCTACGCCGACCCCATTCTCGATCCAATTCATTATGGCTTCACCGCTTCGGTGGCGCGTTACTACGATCTCCGCAAACGCCGCCCGGATATTCCGATCCTCATGGGCATCGGCAACGTCACCGAACTGACGGATGCCGATACGACGGGCATCAATGCGCTGCTGATGGGCATGTGCTCGGAACTCCACATTACGGCGGTCCTGGCCGTGCAGGTGAGCCCGCATTGCCGGACGGCCATCAAGGAATTCGACCGGGCGCGCCGCGAATTCTTTGCCGCGCGTAAGGCGGAAGCGCTGCCGCAAGGATTTGGCGAAGGGCTGATGGCGCTCAGAGACCGCAAGGGCTTTGCCTCATCACCGGAAGAGATAAAAGCGCTAGCAGCGGAAATTCGCGACCAGAATTATCGTATCGAGGTCGCGGAAGATGGCATCCACATCTACAACCGCAACGGTCACCACGTTTCAGATGATCCGTTCCAGCTCTACCCGCATCTCGATACGCGAGCAGATCCCGGCCACGCGTTTTATCTCGGCGTCGAAACAGCCCGCGCCGAAATTGCCCATCGATTGGGAAAACGCTACGCGCAGGACGAGCCGCTTCAATTCGGCGTCGTTGCCGAGACGAAGGGTGCCGCCGACGACGCCCACTTGATGAAGTTTAAGGAAGCGGGATCGACTTTGCAGAAGCCATCGAAGACCGAATGAGCTTTGCTTCGTGCGTTCACCGGCGCAGTACGTC
>JAEWCT010000185.1 GCA_023390485.1 Pseudomonadota bacterium | reverse complement strand
ACGATCTCGCCTTCGTCAAGCTCGACGGCAACATCGGCTGCCTCGTCAACGGCGCCGGTCTTGCGATGGCGACGATGGACATCATCAAGCTTTACGGCGCCGAGCCCGCGAACTTCCTCGATGTCGGTGGTGGAGCGTCGAAGGAAAAGGTTCAGGCGGCGTTCAAGATCATTCTGGCAGACGAGTCGGTGAAGGGGATCTTGGTCAACATTTTCGGGGGCATCATGCGCTGTGATATCATCGCCGAAGGCGTCGTCGCCGCCGCGCGCGAGATGGATATCAAAGTTCCGCTCGTCGTCCGGCTCGAAGGCACGAACGTCGATCTCGGCAAGAAAATCCTCAATGAATCCGGCCTGAAAATCATTCCGGCCGATGATCTCGCCGACGCTGCCAAGAAGATCACCGATCAGCTGAAGAGCGCGGCTTGACGGTGTCGCGCCCTTGAAACGTGGAAACCTTACGAGTTAGTCAGCTTGTTCTACTTGCTGCACTGCAAAAAATGCGCAACATGTAGGCGCTGAGACGCGCCATCACGCGGGGTCGGAATGTCTATTCTTGTCGGGCAGCACACGAAAGTCATTTGCCAGGGAATTACGGGTAGCCAAGGCACCTTCCATACGAAGCAGGCCCGCGCCTACGGCACCAAGATCGTCGGCGGCGTCACGCCGGGCAAAGGCGGCTCCAAGCATCCTGACGCCGAACTCGCTGATGTACCGCTTTTCGATAGCGTCGGCGAAGCCGTCGCCAAGACGGGTGCCACGGCAACTTCGATCTACGTTCCTCCGCCCTTCGCGGCCGATGCCATCCTCGAAGCGATCGACGCCGAATTGCCGCTCATCGTCTGCATCACCGAAGGCATTCCGGTGATGGATATGGTCCGCGTCAAGAGAGCGCTCGATGGCTCGAAATCGCGTCTCGTTGGTCCGAACTGCCCCGGTCTTCTGACGCCTGGCCAATGCAAGATCGGCATCATGCCGGGCAACATCTTTCAGAAGGGCTCCGTTGGCATTGTATCGCGCTCCGGAACCCTCACATATGAGGCCGTGAAGCAGACAACCGACGTGGGACTGGGTCAAACGACCGCCGTCGGCATCGGCGGCGATCCCGTGAAGGGCACCGAATTCATCGATGTCCTCGACATGTTCCTCTCCGACGATGAAACCAAGTCGATCATCATGATCGGCGAAATCGGCGGCTCCGCTGAGGAAGACGCCGCGGAGTTCCTGGTGCGCGAGGCGCAGAAGGGGCGCAAGAAGCCGATGGCAGGCTTCATTGCGGGTGTAACGGCGCCTCCCGGGCGACGTATGGGTCATGCAGGCGCAATCATTTCCGGCGGCAAGGGCAAGGCGGAAGACAAGCTTGCTGCGATGAAAGCCGCGGGCATCGCCATCGCACCGAGTCCCGCCGCGCTGGGTCGTACTCTTGTTGAAGTCTTGCGAGCCTAGCCTCGCGAGACAGGAATAGCCGACCGGCCGGCGGCACTTCTACCGGTCATGTCCGCGTAACCGGGAGCATCACGGCGATGCTTCCGGAGTATGAAAAGGACGAATTTGATGGCACGAAATGGCCAGAACGAAGCGTTCCTGCGCACCTCGTTTTTGAGCGCCGCTAACGCGCCCTACATTGAGGATATGCAGGCCGAATACGAACGCAATCCCGGCGCTGTCAGCGACGAGTGGCGACGGTTTTTCGAAAGCATAAAGGAAGCGCCCGCTTCCGTTCCCGCATATTCCGGAGGCCCGGCTTGGGCTCCGCCGCTCTCGGCACTCTTGAACGAAAGCGGCACGGACCGCGATCTCGTCGGCGCTTTGACCGGCGATTACGGCGAAGGCGAACGCACCATTCGCGATAAGATCGAACGTCGCGCGCAGATCGGCGGCTTCGAGCTGACACCGGCGGCTTCCCTCCGCGCCACGCAGGATTCCATTCGCGCGCTGATGCTGATCCGCGCCTATCGCGTCATCGGTCATTTGGCCGCCGATCTCGATCCGCTCGGCCTCGCTGATCGCCGCGTCCATCGCGAGCTGATGCCGGAAACCTACGGATTTACCGAAGCCGATCTCGACCGTCCGATCTTCATTGATCGCGTCATGGGCCTCGAAACGGCAACCATGCGCCAGATCGTTACGATCCTGCGCCGGACGTACTGCCGGAAAATCGGTGTGCAGTTCACCCACATCACCGATCCGACCCAAAAAGGCTGGATCCAGGAGCGCATCGAAGGCGCCGAGAAGGACATTCGGTTCACACCCGAAGGGCAAAAGGCTATCCTGCGCAAACTGATCGAGACCGAGACCTTCGAGAAATTTTGCGATCTCAAATACACCGGCACTAAGCGCTTTGGCCTCGACGGTGCGGAATCGATCATTCCGGCGCTCGAGCAGATCATCAAGCGCGGCGGACATTTGGGTGTCCGTGAAATCGCGATGGGCATGGCCCACCGTGGCCGTCTGAATGTTCTCGCCAACGTCATGTCGAAGCCGCTGCGTGCCATCTTCAAGGAATTCAAAGGCGGCTCCTTCAAGCCCGACGACGTCGAAGGCTCAGGCGATGTGAAGTATCACCTTGGCGCGTCGTCCGATCGCATGTTCGACGGCAACACCGTTCACTTGTCGTTGACCGCCAACCCTTCGCATCTCGAAATCGTCGATCCGGTCGTGCTCGGAAAAGTGCGCGCGAAGCAGGATCAGGCGGGCTGCGCCAGTGGCGATCGCACGCCAGTGATGCCGCTGCTGATCCACGGCGACGCGGCGTTCGCCGGCCAAGGCGTCGTCGCCGAATGCTTCGGCCTCTCGGGCCTGCGGGGACATCGCACCGGCGGCTCCATTCATTTCATCATCAACAATCAGATCGGCTTTACGACCGCACCGCATCACTCCCGGTCATCGCCCTATTGCTCCGACGTCGCCCTGATGATCGAAGCGCCGATCTTCCACGTCAACGGCGACAGCCCCGAAGCCGTCGTCCACGTCGCGAAAATTGCGACCGAGTTCCGCCAGCGCTTCCAGAAGCCTGTCGTGATCGACATGTTCTGCTACCGCCGTCACGGTCACAACGAGACGGACGAGCCGATGTTCACGCAGCCGGCGATGTACAAG
>JAEWCT010000162.1 GCA_023390485.1 Pseudomonadota bacterium | reverse complement strand
ACCGGCCCATAGACGTCGTACCCCTGATTTCGAAGATGCTGTTCTGCGGCGCGTTCTCGGTTCGGATGCGTATTCACGGCAATCCAGATCGGTTGCAAAGCTGACGCGGAAACGATGCAGTTCATGCGGGCACTCCTATGTGGTCGCGAAGAGCTAACACTAAAGGATCAATAGAACCACGACGACGCCCGATTAATCCACAGTTTCCGTTGGGCTGCTGGTTGCCGAAATGATCAAAAATATCTAGTCCTCTTGACGAGCTTCCTCCCTTTCGACAGCTATCGCTGCGGAGTTTCCCTCGATGCACCGTCTTGTCCTGCTGGCAGTCGATGTCGCGTTGATCGCTATATCGACGGTGCTGGCCATCCTTCTGTGCAGCCCGCTATCGCCACTCTCCGCGCTCGTGAACGCCAAGCTCTATCTTCTGGTCACGATAGGCGTCGCGATCCCGATGCTCTGGATCTTTGGCCTCAATCGCACCGTCTGGCGATTCACGTCGCTGAACGATTGCTGGCTGATACTCGCGGCCGCGGCATGGATCGTGGTTTTTGCCATAGCCGGAAATCTTGCCGTCGATGGCATTCAAGGCATTCACGACATACCGAAATCTCTGCCGGTGATGCAGGGACTTCTCATTCTGTCTATGCTGGCCGGCGTTCGCGCGGCGATGCGCCTTCGTCATGCCTTGAGACGCCGCGCGCGCGTGGCGAAGGTACAGTTTCCCGATGAACGCGAGAACGTTCTGCTCGTCGGTCTCAATCCGATAGCGGATCTTTTTCTGCGTTGTGCCGCGGAAAATGCGCATGAGCATATTCAAATCGCCGGCATTCTTTCCAATGCCGAGCGTCACCGCGGACGATGGCTGGGCTCATGCAAGATTCTCGGACCGCCCGAGGCGGCAAAGGACGTTCTCCATGACCTGTCGGTTCACGGCATCCGTATCGACCGCATCGTACTCGCAATGCCGTACGCTCATTTGTCGGGACGGGCACAAGAGTCGCTGGCCGAAATTGAACGGAGCCAGGCCGTCCGCGTGGATCGCCTCTCGGCTCAGTATGGCCTGAGTGAATTGATCTCCGATGGCGACGGAGGTGCGAAGAGGGACGGCTCGGATCTGACCGCAGTCGCTTCGGCTACCCCTCCGGCCCCGGCATTTGGCGGCGGCGATATTCCGGCCAGTTCCTATCTTCGCTGGAAGCGCATGATCGACGCGACGGGGGCAACGTTGGGCATTGTTTGCCTGGCGCCACTGATGCTGATCATCGGCATGATCGTCGTGCTGGACGTCGGATATCCGCTGATATTCTGGCAGCAGCGTCCGGGCGCATTCGGGCGGCCCATCCGGGTGCTGAAGTTTCGCACCATGAGGCCCCCGCGCAACCAGAACGGCCGCGCATTGACCGACGCCGAACGGATCTCGAGGACCGGACGTCTTCTACGCCGCCTTCGGCTCGACGAGCTCCCACAAGTTTACAACGTTCTGCTTGGGCATATGTCGCTTGTCGGGCCGCGGCCGCTTTTGCCGGTTGACCAACCGTCATTCTCCGCTGCGCGTTTACGGCTTCGGCCCGGGTTGACGGGCTGGGCGCAAATTAAGGGAGGGCGTCATCTCTCAATTGAGGACAAAGCCGCCCTCGACCTTTGGTACATAAGGAATGCATCTTTCACGCTGGATATGCTGATATTGCTAAATACCGTCCGCACTGTGCTCTTCGGTGAACGGATCGACCGCCGAGCCATAGACCAAGCATGGCGCGAGATAAGCTCATAGCCGCCAATGCCTTAGACTTAAGTCCCAACTTTGGAACCCGATCGCGAGGAGCAAGGTTAAGCGAGGGCTGAGCAGATTAAATTCTGCACCAGTTATGCACCGCGCATGGGAGGTATTCCAAAACAATTGGACATTATTGGAGAAATACGCCATTATATGCGGGCTTTTTAAAGTCCACTTTTCGACGGCAATTCTTCAGCCGCTAGCCTTATTCCTTCTACGAAAATGAATTTTGATCTCGGGCCTCCGTTTTGGGCGGACCGGTTGGTGTTTTTGTTGTGTGGAGTTCGAGCATGCTGCGACCAGGTTCTGGCGATACCGGTAGCACGACACTTGTGCGTAAAATGCCCAGGCGCGAATTGGGCAAGGTCCGAAGCCTCTCGCGTAACGAAATTCTTTTCGAATCCGGCGATCTCAAGACAAACGTCTACCGTGTCGAAACCGGGGCGCTTTGCGTCTACCGCACTCGCTCTGACGGAACCACGGAGATTGTCGAATATGCGCTTGCCGGCGATCTGGTCGGCATGGGCTTTTTGGAGCGCCATGCCACCTATGCGCGTGCTTCCGTAAATTCGAGCGTCCGCTGCTTCCCCCTCGATGCCGTGGATAAGCTCATCGCCGGCGATCCGCACAACAAGGCGAGATTTGACGAAGCGGTGGAGCGCGAATTCATTTTCCGCCGGGAGAGCCTCGTCAGCGCGTCGAGCCAACATCCAGCGATTCGTCTCGCTGCATTTCTGACGGCCGTTTCGCAGCGAACCCGCGAGGAAGGCGGCGATCCCACGTTCATCGACGATAGTGTCAACTGCGGTGTCATCGCAGATTTTCTCGGCATGACGATCGAGGAGCTGGCGCTCGCGTTGACGCAGCTCGAGACGTGCGGACTGATCGAAACGGCTCCGCGTCATGGGCTAAGGCTCAAAGATCTCGCGTCGCTGAAGTCTGTTGCGGATGACGTTGGGACAACGCCGCTCCGGCTCGCGCCGAAAGC
Organism: Pseudomonadota bacterium; assembly: GCA_023390485.1. Lineage (GTDB taxonomy): Bacteria > Pseudomonadota > Alphaproteobacteria > Rhizobiales > Hyphomicrobiaceae > Hyphomicrobium_B. Next base: position 4,349 of record JAEWCT010000162.1, on the reverse strand, counting down.
AATGCTGCTGAAAGCCCTGCAGTAAGCTCGAAGCGATTTCCAATCTCCTTGGCTCAATCCGCACGCAGCCATGGCCGCGTGCGGATTGAGCTTGTCGAAAGCTATCGCATTGCATGTGCGTGGCTTTTTCGCCTTGACGCGCGGCGCTTATTGAAGCCTCTCGGTCTCTGTCCCTGAGATGGAGATCCCCGACATCATGAGCGTCCCCTCGTTTGCCGCGATCAACAAGCAGCTCTCGCTATCGCGCCGGTTGTTTCTTGGAAGCTCGCTCGCAGCGGCAGCCCTCCCTGTGGCGGCGCGGGCCGATGAAGCTGCGCCAGCCGGAACGCTTAAGGCGCGGCAGCTTCCCGCGCGCAGCCTGCCGGTGCCGGAAACGGTCAGCGAAGGCCTGCAGGCCGTCATCGCTGCTCCCTTTCCGCCGGGATGGAATGTGCTGCCTGAAGACGCCGCAACGTGGAAAGACCTCGCCGCCAAGAGCGCGGCAGGCGCGGCCCCGGCGATCACTGCCATTCGCGAGCATTTCGGTCTGACGGTCGAACAGACCAAGATGGCCGGTGTGCCGGTCTTCGTCATCACGCCGCATGAGATCGCGCCTGAAAATCGCGACCGGCTTCTCGTGCACATTCATGGTGGCGGCTACGTGCTCTTTCCCGGCGAGGCCGGTGCCGGCGAAGGAATGCTGATGGCCGGTTACGGCAGATGCAAAGTCGTCTCGATCGATTACCGGATGGCGCCGGATTATCCCTATCCAGCGGCGCTTGATGACGTGATGGCCGTGTGGGGCGTACTGCTCGCTGCCTACGATCCGCGCAAGATGGCGATCTTCGGAACGTCCGCAGGTGGCGCGCTGACGTTGTGTGCCACCCATCGGGCAAAAGCCGAAGGTATGCCGTTACCCGGGGCCATTGCTCCGGGCAGCCCGATCGCCGATCTCACATGGACGGGGGACACGATCATGGCGAACGCCTTTGTCGATAACGCGCTGGTCTCGCGCCGGAGCTGGGCGAACGCGGCTGGCGCGCTCTACGCTGGAAGCCACGACCCCCGCAATCCCATGCTCTCGCCGATATTCGGTGACTTTTCGGGTTTCCCGCCTGCGATCCTGACGTCGGGAACGCGCGATCTGTTATTGAGCGACGCGGTGCGCACGCATCGCAAGCTTCGCAAGGCCGGTGTTACCGCCGCCCTTCAGGTTTTAGAAGGTCAGAGTCACGCGCAATACCTCTCGCCCTTTCTGCCCGAGACTGAAGAGGCGTTCGGCGAAATAGCCAGGTTCTTAAATGATCATCTAACGTCATAATATTGGAGGTGCAAAGAGGATTGTGCAGGTTGAAATAAAACCGTCGCAGTTGATAACCACCACTTACTGTCATCGAGCCAAAAACGCGCGAATTACCGCGCGTTTTTTTAATTCAGATGCACGCAATTTTAAGCAAGATGGATTCAAATTCGATCCAGTGGCGCTGAGACATCACAAACGTATCGCCAACGAGGATCAACTCCAATGTCATACATGCGCATTATGCTCGCAATGGTCCTGACAGGACTTGCATTCCCCGTAGAGGGGATTTCCGCTTTCGCTGAAGACGCCATGCCGTCGGTATCCGATGCCGCGTTTGCGCGTGACCGCAATGCCGAGATCAATGCCTCGGTTGCTCGCGTCGAAGCTGAGCAGACCGCCGAATTCGAACGCGCCCGGAACGCCGAAATTGAAATGACATTCGCGGCATACGAACAGGCAAAGTTCGAGCGCGAAAGGAACAATGAGATCAGTGCGTCCTTGGTCGCGGTTGCAGGCGCGCGTGCCCGGGAAGCGCAAGACGTCGCGGAAGCGGCATTCGAACGTGAACAAAACGCAGAGGCCGACGCGTCGACGGCTCGCGTTGCGGCGATTCAGGAAACGGACTTCGAAAGAGACCGCAATCGTGAAATCGACGCCGCTACGGCCGCCTATCAGGAAGTTAAGTTCGCGGAAGAACGCAATGCTGAGATAGCAATGTCATTGGCCGCAGTTGATGCGGCGCGCCGGGAAGCGGAATTCGTCGCCGCGCGAAATGCGGAAATCGAAATCTCGCTCTCCGAGGTCAAATCTCGTCAGCATCCCATTGAGACCGGTAGCATAGCACGAGAATAACCCGGCATTAGTCCGGTAGTCGAAATCAATGAGTATTCGAGACCACTGCGCCTTAGGCACTTAAGCCCGGGGCGCTTTTTTTTGCCGAATTCGCAATGACATTGCACAATCCGGCGAATCCAATCGCGCTTCTTGATTCAAGCGAAGAATGACAGGCGTGATTGGCCGCGAACTCAGATCCCCATCATCGTCATGATGCGGTCGACCGCGAGTGTCGGCAGCAGCGTGCCGTTGCGGACGGACGCCTCGATGTTCGGAAGCTCGGCCGCCACGCGTGGATGCGCTCTGAGGGCGCCCATAAGGCGGTCCTCGAGCATGTCGCGCATCCAGGACACGGCCTGGGATTGCCGGCGCGCGGAGAACTCGCCGGTCGCCGTCATCTTCTCGCGATGCTCGAGCACCTTGGCCCAAAGCTCTTTCAGTCCGCGATTGTCGCGGCCCGAAACGGTCAAGACCGGAGGAAACCACGTCGCGCCGTGCGGCGTGAAAATCTGCAGTGCGTTTTTGTATTCGGCCGCGGCGCTGTCGGCGCGCTTGATGTTGTCGCCGTCCGCCTTGTTGATGGCGATCATATCGGCAAGCTCGATGATGCCTTTCTTGATGCCCTGCAAATCGTCGCCGCCGCCTGAGAGCAGAAGCACCAGGAAGAAATCGACCATGTCCGCCACGGCAACCTCGGACTGGCCGACGCCGACTGTCTCGACGATGACGACATCGAAGCCTGCCGCTTCGACCAGCGCCATCGTTTCGCGCGTGCGTCGCGTCACGCCGCCGAGCGTTCCTGACGACGGCGACGGCCTGATGAAGGCGTTCTTTTCCTGCGCGAGCGAGTTCATGCGCGTCTTGTCGCCGAGGATCGAACCGCCCGAGCGTTTGGACGTCGGGTCGATCGCGAGCACTGCCACTTGATGCCCTTCGGCAAGAAGGTTCATCCCCAGCTGATCGATCGTCGTCGACTTGCCGACGCCGGGAACGCCGGTGATGCCGAGGCGCACGGCCTTACCCGTCTTAGGTAGCAGTTCCTGCAGCACCTGTTGCGCGAGGCGGCCGTGATCCGGGTTCGAGCTTTCCACAAGCGTAATTGCGCGAGCGAGAAGGGCGCGGTCGCCATTGGCGATCCCGGCAACGTAGTCGGCAACCGGAATTTTGTGGGCGGGGAGGGCTATAACGGCCATGGGTGAGATACTGAATCCTGTTCGTTCATCTTCTGTTACGTTGGGCAGGAAAGAGATCATCCCGCAAGCCGGGAATTCGACGCTATCCGCCGTCATAATCTCCTGCCATAGAGCCGGTTGCTTGGGGCGCTCAAGCTGCCTAGCTTGTGCGCGGGCCGCGTCCTAGGGGAGGGTAGCGTGATTTGGGGAACTGAAGGCCGGCGCAGGCCGGCACGCAGGACGGGATTTGCTCTGGTGATACTTGCGGCGTGCGGATTGCTCGCTGCATGTAGCGAAGCTCCGAAAGTCGGCAAAGAGCGCGCCGAGCCTCCGTCGCAGGCCCAGGAAAGCGCGCAGCCTCCTCCGCTGCCGGAGGCCAATGCGCCCGCAGCGCCGGAATCGGCGCCACTTCCTGAAACGAAGCAACAAAGCGACGTTACGGGAGGCAAGGACTCCGACGCGCAGACGGACGCCTACAAAAAGGAAGAGGCGGCGCCTCGCCCCGGCTCGACATTCGAGCATGAGGAATCCGGAGGTTCCGGTGCGAATGTGCCAACCGATATCGGACAAGGTAGAATCGGCGCGGGTGCTCCTCCTCCGGCGGAAGAGCCGAAAGCCGCGGGCGCTGCGCCTCCGCCACCTTCGGAGGTCGAGCCCAAAGCAGTTGAAGCCGCTCCACCTCCTCCGCCTGAGCCTTCCGAGCCCGCCGGTGGCGCCGCGCCGCCTGAAGCAATGCCGGACGTTACCACCGCAGCACCGCCGGGCGCCGGACCTCGCGAAGACGACGCACCGATGGCACGATCGGCCGCGCCGCAGAGACCTTCCCTCGCGGCCCCGGCACCGGCTGCTGTTCCACCACCCGCAGCACCCTCCGTCGCAGCACGCGCCGCGATCGACAGCGATCCTTCGAAGAAGTTCAAGGTCGTTCCGGTCTTCTATGGAACGGATCGCGCGGTCGAGCCTGATCCGGCGCGCCTGCAATTCGGTTCTGAGCGAGGCCATCAGCTGCAACTCGGACGCGCGCTTATCTCAGTGCCTCTCAGCCATAAGGTGCCCCATAT
>JAEWCT010000151.1 GCA_023390485.1 Pseudomonadota bacterium | reverse complement strand
TTGTAGCCGTCCGTCTTGGTAATGACGTTGGCGGCCTGCGCGAGACCTTCGGTGTCGTTCGTGAAGCTCTCGAGCGCCTTGATCTGCTCATCGACGGCAGCAATACCGAGATCGAGTTTGCCGACGATCTGGCGGGCGATGCGCTGAGCGGCATCACCGCCTTCGAGCTTGTGCTTCAGCACGACGAAGCGTTCGCGAACGTCGGCCAGCGCGGCGCGCTTTTCGCGGAGACGGACTTCGAACGAGAACGACCAGGCGATGTCGGTGCGGCCATCGAGATCGTAACCGACCCAGGACGCGAATGTCGTCAGCTTCGGCCGCAGCTTGAAAGCCGCGTCGCCGAACTTCTGCGACGCCACGCTGAAGAAGCCGTGCAGCAGCTCTTCGTAAGCGTTGCGCAGGTTGCGGATCGCGTCCTGTGCGCACTTGTGCTCGTGCTTCAACGTCAACGACTGTTCAGGCCGATGCGGCAGGCCGATCGTTACGTCAGCCGCCGGATCGGAAATCGCGATCTCGACCATCCGGCGATAAAGCGCATCGGAAAGACCGAAGGTTGGATGCGCCGTCAGAACGATGCCGGTGCGGGCGCGAGACCACCGCTCGGCGAAGGCTTCGATCGAGTTACCGGTTTCGTTCGCCGTTTTCTCGACGTAGGCCGTGAAATCCTTGAGCGTCGTCGCCTGATCGACATAGCCGATCTTTTCGCGGAGTCTCCGAGCCCGGCGAACGCAGGCGCGGTCCATCAATCGGCCCGCTAGACCCCGCACCTCGTCAAATGAAACGGCGCCGGATTCCAGCCGGCGCGACAGATCAAAGCCGACATTTAGAATCGGGTTGAGCGAAGGGTTGTCAGGAATCTGAGTTCTGAGACGCTTCAGCTCGTTGATCAGCTCGGTTTCGTCGAGTTTGGTCGAGCCAACCGCTGGCGTCGTGTCCTGCATAACCAAGGCTCCACGTCCCTATGCGTGAGGGACAGAATTCGTAAGTCGATGACATAGAGTACCGGAGAGGGAGGCCGGAGGCAAAACTTGGCTCCGGCCTCGATCGATCTCAGGCAACTTTTCTCTTCTGGCCGAGGACCTGGGCAACCGTCGCGCCCATCTCCGAAGGTGTCGGCGCGATGGTCACGCCGCAACCCTTGAGGATCTCGACCTTCTCTGCAGCCGATTCACCGAACGCCGAGACGATGGCGCCGGCGTGGCCCATACGGCGGCCCTTCGGTGCAGAAAGACCAGCGATGTAAGCAATAACCGGCTTTTTCATGTGCTCCTGAGCGAAGACGCCGGCTTCAGCTTCCTGCGGTCCGCCGATTTCACCGATCATCAGAACGGCATCAGTGTCCGGATCGTTCTCGAAGGCTTCGAGGACGTCGCGATGCGAAGAGCCGTTGAACGGGTCGCCGCCGATGCCGACCGAGCTCGAGACGCCGATGCCGAGGGCCATCAGCTGCGAGGCTGCCTCATAGCCGAGCGTGCCCGAGCGGCCGACAATACCGACGCGGCCCGGAAGGTAGATATGCCCCGGCATAATGCCGAGCATCGCTTTGCCCGGCGAGATCGTGCCGGCGCAGTTCGGTCCGGTCAGGACCATGCGGCTTTCCTTCTTGTAGCGCCGCATGTAGCGCTTCACGCGGATCATGTCCTGCGCGGGAATGCCGTCGGTGATGCAGACGCAGTACCTGATGCCGGCGTCGGCAGCTTCCATGATGGCGTCGGCCGCGAATGGCGGCGGCACGAACACGATCGAGGCTTCTGCGCCGGTTTCGTCGACCGCGCCTTTAACGGTGTTGAAGACGGGCCGGCCGAGGTGGGACGTACCGCCCTTTCCGGGGGTTACGCCGCCGACGACGTTCGAACCGTAGTCGATCATTTCCTGGGCGTGAAACGTGCCGATGCGTCCGGTGAAGCCCTGGATCAGGATCGGCGTCTTTTCATTGATGAAGATTGCCATTGGTGCGTTTCTCCCGATTTAGGCCGCTTTTTTTGCTGCTTCGACGGCTTTTTTCGCCGCTTCTGCGAGGGTCTCGGCACTTATCACTGTAAGACCGCTGGTATCGATGATCTTGCGGCCCTCTTCGACGTTCGTGCCAGCGAGGCGGACGACGATCGGCATCGTGATCTCGAGTTCCTTGACCGCGTCCACCACGCCCTTCGCAACCCAATCGCAACGATTGATGCCGGCGAAGACGTTGACGAGAATGGCGCGCACGTTCTTGTCGCGAAGCACGGCCTTGAACGACTTCGTTACGCGCTCCGGAGAAGCGCCGCCGCCGATGTCGAGGAAGTTTGCCGGTTCGCCACCAGCGAGCTTGATCATATCGAGCGTCGCCATCGCCAGGCCCGCACCGTTGACGATGCAGCCGATGTCGCCATCGAGACCGACGTAGGAAAGACCGCGATCCGACGCGTAGGTTTCGCGCGGGTCTTCCTGGCTCTTGTCGCGAAGCTCGGCAATGTGCGGACGGCGGAAGAGAGCGTTCTCGTCGAACGACATCTTGGCGTCGAGCGCGAGGACCTGCTTTTCCTTGGTGATGACGAGAGGATTGATCTCAACCATCATCGCGTCGAGATCGCGGAATGCGCGGTAGCATCCCATGATCGCGGGCACGATCTTGTTGACGATGTCGGGATCAACGCCCAAGCCGAACGCGAGTTCGCGCGCCTGGAACTGCTGCATGCCGACAGCCGGGTCGACGGTCACGCGGATGATGGTGTCGGGCTGGGTCGCCGAGATTTCCTCGATGTCCATGCCGCCTGCAGCAGACGCAACGACGACGATGCGCTCGGAGCCACGATCCATCACGAAGCCGAGATAGATTTCGCGGTCAATGTTCGTCGCTTCCTCGATGTAGAGGCGCGAGACAAGCTTGCCGGCCGGACCCGTCTGATGCGTGACGAGTTTGCGACCGAGCATGAACTCGGCCGCTTCTTCGATTTCCCGTTCGTTGCGGCAGAGTTTGACGCCGCCGGCTTTGCCGCGGGCGCCAGAGTGTATCTGGGCCTTTACGACAACGGCGCCGCCGAGTTCGCTTGCACGATAGGTTGCCTGCTCAGGGCTATAGGCGAGACCGCCGCGCGGGATCGGCACGCCAAACTTCGAAAGAAGTTCCTTCGCCTGGTATTCGTGAATGTCCATCTTGGACTCCTTGGAATTCTGACGTTTCCGGGCTTTTTATTTGCTGCGTGCCGCTTCGGCTGCCTTGATGGCGGCGGCCGTGACGAGCAGGTTCTTCGCCATTTTCTCGGACGCGGCGTCGATCATCTTGCCGTCCAAGGATGCAGCGCCCTTGCCCTGAGCTTCCGCTTCCTTCAGCGCGACGAGAATGCGCTCGGCGCGTTCGACTTCCTTGGCGGTCGGCGAGTAGACTTCGTTGGCGAGCTCGATCTGCGAAGGATGGATGGCCCACTTGCCTTCCATGCCGAGTGCGGCGCCGCGGCGAGCCGCTGCCTTGTAGCCTTCCGGATCATCGATGCCGCCGAACGGACCGTCGATCGGACGCAAGCCGAAGGCGCGGCAAGCAACGGTCATGCGCGAGAGCGGGAAGTGCCACTGGTCGCCCGGATAGTCGGGGTTCAGACCGCCGATGACGACGGTGCGGGCCTTGTTGAAGGCCGAGTAGTCGGCGACGCCGAAGTGCATCGACTCGAGGCGGCTGTTCGCGGATGCGATGGCTTCGACGTTGGCCATGCCGAGCGGCGTTTCGATCAGGGCTTCGGTGCCGATCTGGTTCTTGAGGCCCTTGGCAACCTCGATCTGGCTGACGATGCATTCGACCGTATAGACGTCGGCCGGAACGCCGACCTTCGGAATGAGGATGGTGTCGAGCTTCGAGCCGGCCTGCTCGACGATATCGACGACGTCGCGGTACATGTAGTGCGTGTCGAGACCGTTGATACGGACGCTCACGCTCTTGCCGGCGCCCTTCCAATCGAGATCGTTCAGCGCCTGGATGATGTTCTTACGCGCCTGCTCCTTTTCCGGCGGAGCAACGGCGTCTTCGCAATCAAGAAACACGTAGTCGGCGGCGCTCTTCAGCGCGCGATCGATCATGGTCGGATTGGAGCCCGGAACCGCCAGATACGAGCGCTGCAGTCTCTGCTTGCGGGTCGGGTAAAGCGTGAAGCTCATTGGGGCGTGCCTTCCTAGGATTTGGTTCGCGTTTGTTATTCGGGGATGAGGGTATTCACGTCGGACGAAACCGCCCGGTCTCATACGAGGCCGGGCGTT
>JAEWCT010000084.1 GCA_023390485.1 Pseudomonadota bacterium | reverse complement strand
GGCCCAGGAGTACCGCTGCACCGCGAGCTTCCTCGCCGCTTGGCCGACTTGTGCCGCGAATTCTGGATCGCTCAGCAACCGACCGACAGCGTCCGCGAAGGCCTGCGGTTCATCCGCGATCAGAAGATCACGCCCGGACTGAGCCTCGATTCCTTCGGCGCCGAGTTCCGTCGAGACGATGGCCTTGCCCATCGCCATCCCTTCGACGATCTTGAGGCGCGTGCCGCCACCGAGGCGAAGCGGCACGATCACTGCTGCAGCGGACGCGAGGTGTGGCCGCAGATCCGGCACGAAGCCGGTGAATTCGATCCGCGGCCCGGCCAGCGCCTTGAGCTGCGGCGGAGGGTTCTTGCCGACGATCTTCAGGCGCGCATCGGGATGGGCTTTGGCGATCAACGGCCAGATGTGCTCGACGAAGTGCAGCACGCCGTCGATATTGGGAACATAGGAAAGAAGTCCGAAGAAGAGCAGCGTACGGCCGTCCGAAGGCGGGTCGGTCGGGCGCGGCTGATAGTAGTCAACGTCAGCCGCGTTGGGGATGACTGTCGTGTTTGCGTCCGGAACTTCGGCGAGCACGCGCCGTTCATCGGCAGCGCTGCAGAGATACACGCCGTCGGCGTCGCGATAGGTTCCAAGTTCCTCTCGTCTTAGCTTGCGCCAGTTGACGCCGGCGTAGAGGCGGCGGATCAGGCTGCTGCCCGAACGCGCGTACTGTTTGGCGAGCTCGTAGTCGATGTTGTGCGAATCCACGACGAGAGCGGGCGGCCTCTCGCCTTGAGGAGCTTGGCGCAGATTGCAGTGGCCAAGAAATGAGAATTCGAGATTGACGATGTCAAACCGCTTCGTCCGCAGGGCTTGATCAAGCGCGGACTGGAGCGCCGGGACGGTGGCCCGCAACCTCTCGAAGCTCTGGGTCGAGACCAGCGACTGAAGCTGTTCAAATCGTTTTGTCGGACCTTCGTGGCTATGAGGGTTGGGAACAAGCACCACCTCGCGGCAATAGGCCTGCATGGCCTTGCGGCTCTCGTCTTCGTCGAACTCATCGTCGACCAGCATCACTGCTGTGAGATCGTGGCGCTCGGCCAGTTGCGTCATCAGCCCATGTATGCGCGCTTGTGCACCAAAGCGCGGAGGACTGGCTGGCATCTGCGAGACGTAGAGAACGCTGAGGCGTTCTGGATTACTCATCCGGATTCTCGGTCATACGTTCGAGGCTGGAAGACGGGCCGCAACTGGCTTGTACAGTAGTCTGTCAATGTCTTTAAGACAGTGTCAATGAGGTTGGATGGCCAACTTCCCAATTGCCCGAATAGAATCCGCAAATACGCTAAATAGAACGCGGTTCGATAGTCGCTATCTCGCGCGCGTTCTGAGCCTCGAGCTTAATGCGCTTGGCAAGCGCCAAACTCGGCCGCTCGATCAACCACCACATTGCTGCAGAAAACAGGACGCATGCCAGGATCACCATCACCCACCAGAAGGCCTCCGTTAAGGCCGACCGGCCTGTAAGGCCATAGCCGATGCGAAAGAGAGCGCCCGAAACAGGATTATGGGTGAGGTAGAGCGAGTAGGAGATGAGACCCAAGAATTGCAACCAGCGCCAATTCAACCAGCGGTAAATTCCGCTTGTTCTGGTCGCATACCACAATGCCATCGCCGTCAGCCCGGCGGCCAATGTCACCTCGTCCATCCGCACGGCAGCGCTCAAAACAAGTATGGCGACGTAGGAAAAATAATAGACTGCGATCCGTGGGTATTGCCACGTCCAATAGGCGCCGGCCCCGAGCAGGAAGCAATGCCATAGCGGAAGAAAGCTGCCGCGCCACGGCTCCCAAGTGACGATCCCAAGTGGCCACAGCAAACTTATCAGTGCAGCTGCTGCGAGGCCCACGGCGGTTGCGCGCCCCTGCACGCTTTGGGCCGGATCGTTGCGTGTCGCGGCAAGAAGAAGGGCGTAGATCAGGTAGAACTGCACCTCTTGGCAAAGCGTCCAGAAAATCGGACCAATTTCGGGGTATCCAAGCGCCTCCTGCAAATAGAAGACATGCGCAACGAGCTGCCCCGCCGAAATCGACAGTGGCTCCTTGCCTTGAATGACGTGCGCGGAGATGGCGGCCATAGAGATCGTAAGCGCGATCGCGAACCAATACGGCGGATCCAGCCGAACGGCTCGGCGAAGCAAAAACCGGCCCAAAAGAGGAAACGTAACGGAATATCTCCGCAACGAATGTGCAATGACGAATCCGCTGAGGACGAAAAAGATCGCAATGCCAAGGTGACCTTGGCGGACAGTCCATTCGAGCCAAGCGGGAGCGACCGCCATCAGGTTCGTAAGGTGATGACCTTCGTTGCAGTGATAAAGAAAGACCGCGAGGGCCGCGATGCCCCGCAGTCCGTCGATCATCGCAAAACGGCCTGAATCCCATACGTGCAGCTTATCTGCGGTTTTTTCGTTCCACCGATATGTCACTGCCCGTCACCAGCCGGTCCCGCAGCGGCGTCCGTCGGCTGAACACGCCGCAAAAGACCATGCTTTTCGAGCAACGCCGCCGCCGATGAGACTTCCGAATACGGCAGCCCGGCACGCTCGGCTATGTCGAGCAGCGAATGCTCACGATCCGAAAGATTGAGCACCCACAGCATCGTCATGATGCGCGACGCGCCGTCCTTGTCTCCGCCGATCGCGCCATAAAGACCGCGCTTGCCCAAGTGCGGTTCGCCCTTCGGAGAGGTGTTTTCGTATTTCAGACTGCTTTCGATAACCGCGAGGGCTTCGGAGATGATTCCGTAGGATTCGCCCAGATACTTCGGCTTGATGAAATCGAGATTATCCGCCGACGTATGGTATTCGGGGAAGGCTCCCCATTTGCTGCGCTGAAACAGGCCAACAGGCAGGTTGAATCCGGGAGAGCAATATTGCCTCTCGTCATATCCGTACGGCGAGAAGTCGATAATGCTCGCTTGTTGCCCGATGCTCCTCAGCACGCGTGCCATCGCCATGTCGATTTCGGCGTTGCCGCGACGGCTTTTCTTATAGGTCGGGCCACCCCCGTCGCCGACGCCGGAAACGATGATCCCGTGCTTTATGCGCGCGGCCTTGTCTTCGTTTTGCGATAGCCACGTGAGGGCGCCGATCGAACCTGGAGCGAAGAGGAACCTGTAGCTGTAGCGCGTCTTCTTCTGTGTGATGGCCTTTGCGAGGTACGTCAGCAGCGCGAGCCCGGAACAATTGTCGTTGGCGAGCGATGGATGGCAAATATGCGCCGACAAGAGAACCTCATCGTCGGTCTCGCCACGATGTAGAAACTCGCCATAGGTAAGAAAACCGTCTTTGAACGTTGAATCGATGACGACTTCGTACGTATCGTCTTTGAGATGTTCGAGAAGCGAGTGACGGACGCAGAAACCCCAGTTCTCCGCGTAATACGAGGTGCGGTAAGGGATGAGGTCGGGCTGAAGCGGCAGCGAGTACAAGTGCTTTTTCAACTCGGCGAGGGAAAGATGCGCGCGAACGGGGACGCTGTAGCTCACCACGTGCAAGTTGGAGTGGGCAAAGTCGACGATCTTGTTGCCTGCGCTATCTTTGATATAGGCGTCACGAATGTTCCATTCTCGCGGCACCGTCCAGTCGAACGCCGGCGTCCCGGTCGCCACCTCATGGACATCAAGCTTAATGTGCTGTGCGAGGTGGCGGAGCGTTGCGCGAACGCCATCGCCGGTGATACTTCGGCAAATCGGATAGATTTCAGTAGCTAGATTGTAGATTTCTCCGCCTATTTTCTCGGGGTCAGGCCACAAGTCCATCTGATAACCTTATCGCCTCTGAATCGATATCCGACGGGACAGCATGCGCTTTCAAGCCACTCGACTGCAAGACGTCAAGCTAATCGCGCTCGAACCGGTTACCGACGAGCGCGGCTACTTTGCGAGGACCTTTTGTGTCCACGAATTCGCCGCTGCTGGCCTCGCGACGGCATTCGTGCAGGGAAGTATTTCTCGTACTTTGCAAGCCGGCACCCTGCGTGGCATGCATTTTCAGCGTGCCCCGCATGAAGAGGTCAAATTGATCCGCTGCCTCGCGGGCGCAATTTATGACGTTCTGATAGACATCAGGCCCGCGTCGCCGACTTACATGCAGTGGGAAGCTTACGAGCTTAGCGCCGGCGACGGCCTGCAACTCTACGTTCCCTGCGGGTTTGCTCACGGCCTTCAAGTGCTCGCTCCGGAAACGGAAGTTTCCTACCTGATGACTGAGTTCTATTCAGCCGGTGCATCCGATGGCATTCGCTACAACGATCCGGCGTTCAATATTTCCTGGCCGCTGCCGGTGACGGAGATTTCGGCAAAGGATGCACGTTGGCCAGATTTCTCAGGAAGAGCATCTGTCACTCGCTAACCCTTAGAATAGCAGGTCTTGGGACCGCCCCCGGCCGGAACTGTCGTCTGAGCCGTCTGAAATAGGGGTCAACGAAGCGATCGACGGCTGCCGCGAAGGCGATCGAGGTCAAAAGGGCGATCGGGAACATGAGGTAGGGCTTCGCAGCGATCGCGGGGAAATCCGCCGCAAAAAGTCTGATGACCACGTAATGGCTAAGGTAGATCACGTAAGAGTAGACGCCGATTTTTTCTACCAAAGGCCAATTCAAAAACCGAAACGGCGAGCGATCGGAGAACCGGATCGCAAAATAGAATATCGGCATCAGGGCGAGGCCCTGGAGGCTATAGCGGATGCCTTCGCGAAACGTTTCATCGCGATAAAGCAAAGTCCCGAGCAGTGTGCCCCCCGCGATTGCCAACAACGCCCATTGCATTGGAGACATCGCATCGCCTCGATGCACGGCTTTCACGGGGTTCGCGACAATGGCCAGGATGCATCCGTAAATGATTGAGTCGATCCGCGTATCCGACGCGTAATAGGTTCGAAGGGAATTAAAGCCCGGAGTGCCGATGAGATGGATGCGCCAAGCCAGGATGGCGAGGCACCCGAGGCCGAGCAGCGCGGCAATCGTGCGCGGGCGCACATTGCTACCCAGCAGCAATGTCATGAGCAGCGGGTAGAACATGTAGAAGTGTTCTTCGACCGCGAGCGACCACAGGATACCTGTTCCATCTGGAACGGTGTTTCCCGGATCAAAAAAAATGCCGTAGTAGTTGGCGAAATACGAAACTTGCGCTGCCAGCCCGTAGAAAGATATGCCCCCCTGCAACCATCCGAAATATGTGAGGCTGTAGGCGATCGCGAGAGTGA
>JAEWCT010000110.1 GCA_023390485.1 Pseudomonadota bacterium | reverse complement strand
CTTCAGGACGTACCCCATTTGTAATTGGTCGGGCGCGATCGGGCCGAAGCAAAGCACGGGCGACCGGCAGGCTCCCGAGGGCTTCTATTCCATCACGCCCACTCTGATGAACCCGAATTCGAAATATTATCTGTCGTTCAATCTCGGCTATCCGAACGCCTTCGACCGCTCGTGGGGCCGCACGGGCGATTCCGTCATGGTGCACGGAAGCTGCCGCTCCGCCGGCTGCTATGCGATGACGGACGCGCTGATGGAAGAGATCTATGGCCTTACCCGCGAAGCGCTGAAGGCGGGGCAGCCGAGCTTCCAGCTCCAAGCTTTTCCGTTCCGGATGACGGACGCCCGGATGGCGCGCGAAAAGTCGAACCAATGGTATGGCTTCTGGAAAACCATGAAGCAGGGCTACGACTACTTCGAGAAGTATCGCATTCCGCCGAGCATCGCCGTCTGCGAACGCCGCTACGTCGTCGATGCCGTGCCGCGCAGCCGCCCCGATCCCAACGGACGCTGCCCCGCGTTCGACCGGCCATTCGTCACTGCCTTTACGCCGCTACCGGAGCCTGCTCAGATGGATGTCGCCAGCGGCAACAAGCTGAAGGGCATTACGGATCCGGACAGCGAACCGTCGCTTGCCGATATCAAGGTCGCGAAACAGCAGCAGTCGCAATCATCGATGGCGGCTTCGTCTCCGCTTACCAACCCGAACTGATCCTTCGGCACGCGATCCGATCGATGACAACGCACAACCTGAGTGGGTGATAAGTTGCGACAGCCACGACGCGGCGGAATTGGACGGATCCTGGGCCTTGGCGCAGGTCTGCTGGCGCTTCCGGTCGTCGGCTTCATCTCCATGCCGGTGTGGCTGCCGAAATTGCCGGGTGGCGACGCCGCTCTGATTAAATACGAGCGAAGCCAACGCCTGATGCGGTGGAGCTTTGGGCTGCCGATGCCGGGCGAGCCGGATCTGGCGAGCTATTCCGAACGCCTGAAAAGCGCCGGCGTTGCCGAGGGCGCCCCTGTGTTGATCCGGATCTTCAAGAGCGAGTTCGAGCTTGAGCTCTGGATGCAGCGCGACGGTGTTTTCCAACTTTTCGCGACGTATCCGATCTGCCGCTGGTCCGGGGTTCTCGGGCCCAAGCTGCAACAAGGCGACCGGCAGGCGCCGGAAGGTTTCTATACGGTCGATTCCTCGGCCCTCAATCCAAACAGCCGCTGGTATCGCTCGTTCAATCTCGGCTTCCCGAACGCCTTCGACCGGGCCCACGGGCGGACCGGCTCGTTCATCATGGTGCACGGCGGTTGCGGGTCGATCGGCTGCTTTGCGATGACGAATGCGCAGATGCAGGAAATCTGGAAGCTCGTCACCGGGGCGCTCTCCGGCGGGCAAAAACGCTTTCAGGTTCAAGTCTTTCCGTTCCGGATGACGCCGGAACAGATGGCGAAGCACGCGAACAGCCCCGCGATTGATTTCTGGAAAAGTCTGAAGACCGGCAACGACCTGTTCGAGGCGAGCAATGTGCCGCCGAAGGTGACGGTTTGCGGCAGCAGATACCAATTCGACCCCGGAGAGAACGGCTCCGCCGGGGCTGATTCGATCGACGACAAGTGCACAAACGAGGGCGCTAAAAGTTAACCGTTCACGGCGGCGCTTCTGGCGCTGAGTGTTGGCGAAAAGTCACTCCGAATCTGGTATCCGGGCGGTATGTTTCGCTCGCGAAAGATAGGTGCCGGTCGCAGGTCCATGGTGTCCAACGGTTCAACGCGTCTGAAGCTCTTCGCGGCGATGATCTTCGGTCTCGTCGCGTTCAATCATGCCGCGATCGATCAGGCGAACGCGCTGACGATCGAACTGAAAGACGTCGCTGCCGATCGCGTCGAACGCCAGCGTGCCGCCGCTACCGGTGCGCTTCCCCTTCCCGGAACGCCGGATGTCGCGGTGCTTCAGCAGCGCCTGCGGGACAAAGGTGTGACGCTCTCGTCGCCCATTCTCATCCGCATCTTCAAAGCCGAATCCGAACTCGAGGTCTGGAAGCAGAAGGATGACGGTTTCATCCTCTTCGCGACCTATCCGATCTGCCATTGGTCGGGCACGCTTGGGCCAAAGCTTCGCGACGGCGACCGGCAGGCGCCGGAAGGCTACTACACGGTGACGCGCGCGCAGGCCCGGCATGTGGGCCGCTGGCCGGTGTCGCTCGACATCGGCTATCCAAACATTCTCGACCAATCGCAGGCTCGGACCGGCTCCGACATTCTCATTCACGGCGGATGCTCGTCGGTCGGCTGCTTCGCGATGACGAACCCGGTTTCGGAAGAGATTCATCAGCTGACGATCGCCGCGATCGATGCGGGAGAGCAGCGGGTGCCGGTGCACATTCTGCCGTTCCGCATGACCGACGCGAATATGGCGGCGCAGAGTGCGTCGCCGTGGGCGCCGTTCTGGAACAATCTCAAGGAAGGGTACGACCTTTTCGAGCGAACGAAGCGGCCCCCGGTGATCGGCGCTTGCAGCGGCCGCTATATTTTCCAAGAGGCGCGGGCGCACGAACTTCCCGGCCAGATCGACGCGTGCGGGCCGACGATCGCTTCGATCCGAGAGCAGGAGCAGTGGCTCGACAACGTTCCGCCGCCATCGCTTTTCACGCCGAAGCCAGAGACGCAAACGGCGCAGTCGAAGACGACGCCGATACCGCAGATTCAAACGAGCCTCGAAAGTGATGCGCCGCCGCCGATGTTCTCATGGCGTCTCATCCGCTGACCTGAGGCTTACTTTTGCGGCGCGGGCCTTATCGCGCTAACCTCCGTGGGCGCTTGTGATTTTTGCCTCGCAACCCTACTTACGTTATCGCCTAGTCGCCACACGGGCGGACGCTTGCCTTGCGTCACCAATGTTGCGAGAGAGCATGTAAATTCACGAATAGAGGATGGATGATGGCCGAGAAAACATTTGCGAAGCGCGTAGAGATAACGCTGGAAAGCTGGTTGTTCAGCTCGCGCTGGCTTCTCGCGCCGTTCTATTTCGGCCTGGCACTGTCGCTCATCATTCTCATGATCAAGTTCCTGATGGAGCTCTTTCACCTCGCGGCCGTTGCGTTCTCGTCAACAGAGTCCGACGTGATCCTTGGCTTGCTGACCCTGGTCGATTTGACGCTGACAGGATCGCTGCTCATCATCGTCATCTTCTCGGGATATGAGAATTTCGTCTCGAAGATGGATCATTCCGATGACGGCGACCGGCCGGCGTGGATGGGCACGATCGACTTCGCCGCTCTGAAGCTCAAGATGCTGTCGTCGATCGTCGCGATCTCTGCCGTGCAACTTCTCCGTCAGTTCATGTCACTCAGCACTGTAACGCCCGAGCGCGAGAAGGAGCTGATGTGGCTCGTCATCATCCACGTCGTGTTCGTCGTATCGAGCGTGCTTCTCGCGCTATCCGACCGGATCGCGGGCGGCGGACATGACGAACCGGCAGCGGAAGCGACGAGGTCCTCTGGGCATTGAGGCGCTGCGGCCCGCCAATCATCCGATAGGCGTTGACGAGACGCGAATACAAAAAAGGCGCCTAAAGGCGCCTTTCTTTTTCGCTGATCTCCCGATCAATCCATCTTGCCGTGGCAGTGCTTGTATTTCTTGCCTGAGCCGCATGGGCAGAGTGCATTGCGCGAGACGCGGCCCCAGGTTGCGGGGTCTTTCGGATCGACCGCGCCTTCATTCCTACGGCTCTGCAGCGGTGCGCGCTTCTCTGGCTCCGGCCCTGCTGCGCGGCGTGCACGGGCACCTTGAATAGCGGCGTCGGCCATCGCGAGTTCTGGATCGCGCTCGAACTCGTCGAAGCCCGTCGTTGCGTCGACGTGATGCGCCTCCATCGGCGGCAGGTCGATGGGCTGGAGCGCGGGCTGATCCTCGGGCGGCGCCAGTTCGACGTGCATGAGCTGGCCCGTCACGTTCTCGCGCAGGCGTCCGAGCATGTTCTCGAACAGAATGAACGCTTCGGATTTGTATTCGTTCAGCGGGTCGCGCTGGCCGTAGGCGCGGAAGCCGATGACCTGGCGCAAGTGCTCGAGCGTTACGAGATGCTCGCGCCAGAGGTGATCGAGCGTCTGGAGAAGAACCATCTTCTCGATCTGGCGATAGAGCTCCGTTCCAAGCTCGTTCGACTTGGCGTCTGCCTTGGCGTCGACGGCCGCCTTGATGCGATCCCTGATCTGTTCGTCGGCGATGCCTTCCTCGGC
>JAEWCT010000036.1 GCA_023390485.1 Pseudomonadota bacterium | reverse complement strand
CGTCATCTCCGAGAACAAGTCGTCCGGCGATCCGAACGAGCAGATCATTGCCCGCTTGGACATTTGGAGTCAGCTCGCAGCGCTCCCCGACGACGTGCTGCAAGCGCATTTTCAGAAGCAGTCCCCGCAAGTCGCTGCCTATTATCTCGATCGACTTGGGAGCGAACGGGCGTCGGTCGTGCTGAAGTGCTTTCCGCCCGCTGAGCGCAACGATCTGCTGAACCGCATGCTGGGCCTCGGGCAGGTCGCGCCGCAAGTCGTGGAAGCCCTGGAAAGCGGATTGCACGAAGAGCTGTTCGATAACGATCGGCGGTCCTCGGATAAGCATCTGGCGCTGGCGAGCATTCTGAACAACCTTGACAAAGAGGATACGGCGCAAGCGCTCCAGTACCTCGCGAGCATCAAGCCAAAGGACGCGGAAGCGATTCGCAAGATGCTGTTCAAGTTCGAGGATCTGTTGAGGTTGCCGGCGCGGGCACTGACTGTCCTCATGGACGGAATTCCCGTCGAGAGAACGGTTCTCGCTCTCCAGGGCGCCGATACAGAATTTCAGAACAAGGTTCTGTCGGCACTCTCGCCGCGAGCGCGACGCATGGCGGAAGCGGAATTGCAGAGCCCCGCAAACGTGCCACAGCGCGATATCATCGATGCCCGGCGCGCGATGGTCGAATCGGTGCTGCGGCTCTCGGCCGAAGGCGCGATCGATATTTCAAGCACATCCATGGAAGCCGTCTAATCGGCAGGCCGCTGGAGTGGAATCGTGTCTGAAGCACAGGACAAAGATAGCCGCACAGAAGAAGCAACAGACAAGCGAATGTCTGATGCGAAGGGAGAGGGCAATATTCCGCTCTCCCGCGAGGCGACCAACTTTATGTACCTTCTCGCAGCGCTGCTCATGGTCGCCGCGCTCGGCCAGACTTTCCTTACGAGCTTTGCCGAACTGCTGATGGGGTTGCTTGCGAACGCCGGTTCCATTCGTCTCGAGAACGCCGGTGATCTGGGCATGGTCTTCGACGTTGTCGGAAAGACCGCCGCGCTTCTGACAGCTCCGATCGTTCTCTCGTTTACCGCGGCCGGCGTCTTGGCGGCAACGCTTCAGACGCCACCGGTCCCGATCTTCAAGCGCGTGATGCCGGATATTTCCGGGTTGTCGCCAGGAAAAGGCCTGAAGCGCCTGTTCAGCATGAACGGAACGTTCGAGTTTCTGAAACTTACGTTGCGGTTGAGCATCATCGTGATCACGAGCGCATTGGTCGTGATGTACCTGTGGCACGACTTTATCAATTCCGTTTGGAGCGACCCAGCGGCCATTCTTAGGCTCTCGCAGAAGAGCATCGCGCTGTTGCTGACAGCGCTGGCGATTCTGTCATTCGCTCTTTTGCTGTTCGACCTGCCGATCACGCATATCCTTTGGCGCCGGTCGCTCCGAATGGCGCCGCAGGAAGTCAAGGATGAGCGCAAGCAGTCGGAGGGCGATCCTCATATCAAGGCGCGGCGCCGTTCCATTGCGAGATCGCGCGCACGCCAGCGGATGCTGCATGCAGTGCCGCGCGCAACGCTCGTTATCGCCAACCCGACGCACTTCGCTGTGGCGCTGCGATATGTCCGTTCCGAAGGGGGCGCGCCGCGGGTCGTCGCCAAGGGGCAGGACCTCGTCGCGCTGACAATTCGTAAAATTGCCGAAGAAAATGGCATTCCTGTCATAGAAGACAAGGCTCTCGCAAGGTCGCTGTATGCAAAAGTAAGCGTGGATCAAATGATCCCTGTCGAGTTCTACAAGGCAGTCGCTGAAATTCTTCTTCGTCTTCAGGCGCGGCGGAACCGGACTGGTCCTGTTCGCGCGTGAAGGGAAAAAAGGCGCTATGATTCCATTTCGTATCGATCATTCTGAAGTTCGTGAAAAGATCCTCGGCGAGAGCATTCGTTCCGTCGCATCCGACCTGCGCTTGATCGATCTTCCCGATCTTGTCAGCTATTTGAAAACCGGACAGATCGCGAGCATCGGCTCGCTCGTGCAGGCTTCGATTGAACTGTCGTTCAAACCGGAAACGTTGACCTTCGGTCATGCCGGCGACATTCATCTGGAATGGGGTTCGCAGCCTCGCGTATTCCTCGATATGGAATTTCACCACCAGTCCGTACACGTCTTCTTCCGGCTGATACTCGAAGCCCAGGAGGCTGGCGTCGAAATCACCTATATTTCGTTTGAAGGCGAATCGAGCGGTCCCAGCCAAAACACCACGCGATTGCATCGCGCGCTGGGAGAGGCCCGCCTGAACTGACGCACGTTTATTGAAACGTCAGTCGCACCGCCCCGCACCGCTGTTCAGGCCGACGCAAGGGAGCGGGTGCACATAGGAAAGCAAGATCATGAAGGATCCCTTTCTATGCAGCCCATGCAACTTTTCGATCTGGCTTTTCGCCAAAACGAATGGCTCGCACAACGTCAATCGGTGATTTCGTCGAATGTCGCGAACGCCAACACACCTGGTTACAAGGCGAAGGACATCGAAAGCTTCGACGACACGATGCGCAAATCCGTCTCGATGACGTTGACCGATCCCGAGCATCTCACATCCGGCCTCGGCACGTTCCGTCAGGCGGAAGATGGATCCAGCGAGGCTGAAGTTCTGGTTTCGGGCAACGACGTCAATCTCGAGCAGGAATTTCTCAAGTCCAACGACGTGATGCGCAGCTACTCGATGAACACCCAAATCATGAGGACGTTCGACCGGATGCTGCAGTCGGTGACGAAGGCTTAAGCAATGAGCGATCCGCTTATCTCCGCCACCAAGGCCGCCGCGAACGGCCTTTTCGCGCAGTCGACCCGCATGCGGGTTCTCTCGGAAAACATCGCCAACGCCGAGACCACCGGGAAGACCGCTGGCGCCGATCCCTATCAGCGCAAGACCGTCAGCTTTGAATCTGTCACCGACGGAATGGACGGCGTGGACATGGTGCAAGTCGACGAAATCGACCGCGATCAGGCGCCCTTTCGCACGGAATACATGCCGGGGCATCCGGCGGCCGATGCAAATGGCTACGTTAAGATGCCCAACGTCGACATGCTCACCGAGCTTGCCGATATGCGCGAGGCATCGCGCTCATACACTGCCAACACCCAAGTCATAAAACAGGTCCGCGAGATCGTCTCGATGACCATCGACCTATTGAGGCCGTCATGAGCTTGAGCATCGCGATGCTATCTCCGGAGATCGACCGCGTTGGCGGCGCTGCGGCGTCGAAAGGCGCTGCAGCTGTTGCCGCTCCTGGCGCCTCTTCCGTCGCCACGCCGGAAAGCGATTTCGCGCAAACCATGGCGAACATGGCGGCCGACGCCATTTCGACGATGAAGACAGGTGAAACGACCGCGATTGCCGGCATGCAAGGCAAGGCGCCGTTGCAGCAGGTCGTGCAGGCAGTGATGCAGGCCGATCAGGCGCTTCGAACGGTCGTCGCCGTGCGCGACAAAGTCGTAAGTGCCTACCAAGAAATCAGTCGTATGCAGATTTGAGGTCGTAGGTCATGAGAGCGCTTTCAATTGCTGCGACTGGCATGTCCGCACAGCAAACCAACGTTGAAGTCATTGCCAACAACGTTGCAAACATCAACACGACCGGTTTCAAACGCTCGCGCGCGGAATTTGCGGACTTGCTGTACCAGACGGATCGCGCTGCCGGAACGGCCGCTCGCGACGACGACACCATCATTCCGGAAGCTAACGCGATTGGTCTCGGCGCTCGTACCGTCGCCATCCGCAGTCTTTCGATGCAAGGCCCCCTGGCTTCGACGAATAACAAGCTCGATTTGGCTCTGAACGGCCGGGGCTACTTCCAGGTCCAGGGCGAGAACAACGAGATTTTGTACACCCGTGACGGCGCTTTCAATAAGAACGCGACGGGGCAGCTCATCACGCTCGAAGGCAATCTCGTCATTCCGAGTATCACGATACCGAACACCGCAACCGATGTGATCGTCAACTCCACCGGCCAAGTGTATGCGGTCATCGGCGCGACCGGCACACAGC
>JAEWCT010000305.1 GCA_023390485.1 Pseudomonadota bacterium | reverse complement strand
CGAATTCATTCGTCCGCGTATCTTGGTTTGCGTGCCGGCGGGCGCGACGCCGGTGGAGCGGCGCGCGGTTTACGAGACGGCGCTTTCAGCCGGTGCGCGCAAAGTGTTTCTTGTCGAGGAGCCCGTGGCGGCCGCGATCGGAGCCGGGTTGCCGATCGACGAGCCCAAGGGATCGATGGTCGTCGATATCGGCGGCGGGACGACGGATGTTGCGGTTCTGTCGCTCGGCGGCGTGGTGCAGGCGCGCTCGATCCGCTGCGGCGGCAATGCGATGGACGATGCCATCGTGCGTTACGTCCGGCGGAAGCATCAGCTGGTGATCGGCGAAGCAAATGCCGAACGCATCAAGATCGAGGCGGGATCGGCGTCGCGCATCATCAACGGCGAAACGGCTGAAATTGTCATTCGCGGCCGGGAGATGAAGGAAGGCAAGGCGAAGACGGTCGTTCTCGGGCCGCACGATATTGCCGAGGCGCTCGAAGGAACCGTCGAGCAGATCGCGGAATTCATTCAGCATACGATCGAGGATCTGCCGCCGGAGATTTCGACGGATATCTGCGAGCGCGGCATCTATCTTTCTGGCGGCGGCGCGAAGCTGACGAAGCTCGACGAGGAGCTCGAACGCAGGGTCGGCGTCAAAATTCATTTACCCGAAGTGCCGGAGCAATGCGTCATTACGGGAACAGCAGCAATTCTGCGAACGCTCAAGGAGCGTGAGCATCTTTTGATCAGACCCTGACCCTTTTCGTGTAGCGGGTCGAGAGCGGCGGACAAGCGGCATGACGCGGCTCAAGGATCATAATCTCTTTCTTCGGCGCACGGATGGTGCGGCGCCGGGAAAGCGCATGCGTCCGGTGCTGTTGCTACTGGTATTCGCGGCATCCGGCTTGCTGCTTCTCAGCCGTCTCGATCACAGCATGCTCGGCGACGTGCGCTGGCGGGCCGCGTCGTGGCTGACGCCGGTATTGCAAGGTGCGATGATCCCGGCTCAGCCCGTCCGCGAGATCGGGCGATCGATATCGACGCAAGTGGATCTTGGCAACGAACTCGAGCGGCTCAGGCAGGAAAATCAAAAGCTCGAAAGCTGGAAGTGGCGGGCACAACAACTCGAGGGGAAGGTTGCCGATCTTGAAGCGCTCGCAAAGGTCGTGCCCGAGCAGAAGCTCGATTTCG
Organism: Pseudomonadota bacterium; assembly: GCA_023390485.1. Classification (GTDB taxonomy): domain Bacteria; phylum Pseudomonadota; class Alphaproteobacteria; order Rhizobiales; family Hyphomicrobiaceae; genus Hyphomicrobium_B. The sequence goes on along the minus strand of JAEWCT010000305.1, from coordinate 1,333 downwards.
TCACGAGCCGTGTCATCTCGGATGCAAGCGGCGCGTTCGTGCGCAGCGTAACGATCGATGCCGGACGCGGGCGAAACGTGAAAGAGGGCTACCCCGTCGTCAATGCCGACGGGCTTGTCGGCAGGATCGTCGATGTCGCCCCGGATGCGGCGCGCGTGCTGCTTGCGACCGATCTCAACAGCCGGATTCCCGTTCGGATCGGGCCCAATGCCGTGCGCGGAATTCTTGCGGGGGACAACAGCCCGCGTCCGAAGCTGATCTACATTCCGGACGACGCCAATATCGCCATCGGCGACGATGTTGCGACGTCGGGCACGGGTGGGGTCTTTCCAGCCGGGCTTCGTCTCGGCGCCGTTGCGGGCAGCCTCTCGGAGCCGCGCGTTGCGTTGCGCGCCGATCTCGACCGGCTGGATTACGTAAGCGTGCTTTTCTTTGCCGATCCGTTTCACGAACTCACCGACGAGCTTTCGAGCCGCAAAACGGCGGGAGAAGCGAACAACACCGCTTCGCCCCCTAATGCTAAGATGGGCAATGCTTCGCCGGGGAAAGCCAAATGAGGACGCTCCGCCTGTTGATGCCGATCATTTCCGTCGCGGTACTGACACTCGCGGCGGCGCTACCGTGGGGCTTGGCGGCGGAAGATCGTTTCGTGTTGCCGCTCTTGCCGGTGATCGCGATCTATCAATGGACGCTCGATCCCGACGCGTGGCTGCCGGAGTGGGCGATCTTCATCGCGGGCCTGACGCTCGACGTGTTGACGCAAGGTCCTCTCGGTTATTGGGCGCTCGTCTATTTGTTCACGTACATTGTCGCGATCTTCGCATCGCGTGCGCGGACCGAGACCGCCGCCGGCAGAATGGCGCTGCTTGCCGCCGCGATCGTCGCGGTGACGGCCTTTTCGTGGATGCTGGCGTCGCTCTATTTTCTGCAGCTGCTCGACTGGCAGCCCTATGCGCGGAGCACGCTGATCACCATAGTTGCCGCCTTCGTGCTCGTGCCGCTGCTCGGCGTTCTCCGGTTCCGGTCGAGGCCGGCGCGGGGCATTCGTCTGACGCGAGGCAGCGGATGACGGATGTGTCCGATGGGGGCGAGCGCGGCCGAGGGGATCAGTTCACGCGGCGAAGCTTGCTGCTCGGCGGTGTGCAGGCGGCGGGTTTGGGCCTTGTCGGCTGGCGGGTGTTCGATCTGCAGGTGATAGGTGCGCGCCGCTATGGGCCGCTCGCCGAAGATAACCGCATCAATCTGCAGGTGCTGGCGCCGAAGCGGGGACGCATTTTCGATGCCTACGGCCGCCTGCTCGCCGACAACGAGCAGGTTTTTAGCGTCACGATCA
>JAEWCT010000278.1 GCA_023390485.1 Pseudomonadota bacterium | reverse complement strand
GCGGAGGACTGCCAATTTTATGCCTTTCCGAGCGGACCACCGGCCACGCCTTGCGACTGCGAATTGCCGCCGGCTGCCGAAAGCCTATGATGAAAACTATCGATATCCGCCGTCAGACGCGCGATCAGTCCGGAATCGGCCATCTCATATGCAAGATCGACGGCGCTCGCAAAGCCGAAGGCGTCGGTGCCGCCGTGGCTCTTCACGGCAATGCCGTTGAGGCCGAGAAATGTACCACCGTTGACGCGGCGCGGGTCCATCTTGTCTTTCAGCACGCGAAATCCGCCCTGCGCGAGAAAGGCGCCGATCTTGCTCAGCATGGAACTCGTCATTGCGGCACGGAGGTAGGCGCTGATCTGCTTGGCCGTGCCCTCGGCGGTTTTCAATGCAATGTTGCCGGCGAAGCCTTCGACAACCAGAACGTCGACCGCGCCGCGGCCGATCTGATCGCCTTCGACGAAACCTTTGTATTCGAGCGGCAGGGCATCGACCGACTTCAGCAGCGCGTGCGCGGCCCTGACGTCCTCGTTGCCCTTCATTTCCTCGGTGCCGACGTTCAGCAGACCGACGGATGGTTTTTCGATATGGAACACGGCGCGCGCCATTGCGGCGCCCATCAACGAATAGTCGGCGAGCTGGCCCGAGGTCGCGCCGATGTTGGCGCCGACGTCGAGGACAATGCATTCCGATTTGATGGTCGGCCAGATGGCTGCGATGGCGGGGCGTTCGATGCCGGCGATGGGCCTGAGTACAAGTTTCGCGATGGCCATCAGGGCGCCGGTGTTTCCGGCCGAAACCGCTGCATCCGCCTCGCCCGACTTCACGGCTTCGAGCGGCAGCCACATGCTGGAGCCCTTGCCACGCCGCAGGGCCTGGCTCGGCTTCTCATCCATGGCGATGACGTGATCGGTGTGGACGACACGCGCCTTCGCCCGAAGCGCCGTGTGCTGTACGAGAGCAGCTTCGATACGCGGCTGGTTGCCGTATAAAATGAAACTCAACGCCGGCTGGCGCTCAAGCGACAATGCCGCCCCGGGGACCACAACCTCCGGACCGTGATCGCCACCCATTGCGTCGAGTGCAATAGTCTTTGGGCTCGCCATTTCTTGTCGATTGCCGTTGAAGTCGTATTGGCACAGAGGAGTAGTGCCAGACCCGGCATGGGTCTATCTGTCCCCGAAATTCGGCGAGACCATATCCTTTTAGGGCCCGCCCACAAGGCGAAAACGCGTCTCGTGACAGAAGCACTCACATCTTCCGGTTTTCGCTTGACTTTTTCCCCACATAGGGAGCGCCCCGACGTGTGTCAGATTGTGCCGGCCGCCGTGATTAGCGGTCGGGCTTGAGCTTGGACAAAGCCGCAAAGGGGCTCGATTTTTCGGGCTCCCCCGCCTTAGGGTCCTCCCAATTGAACTCCGCGTCGGGGCGGCGCGGATAGGGATCGAGGGAGGCGGACAACGTCTCGTAGACGATGCGCCCAACGGGGATGACGCCGTGCTCGAGCAGCTCTACGTCGGCGACACCGAGAATGGTTGCTTCCTCCCCGTCATCCGGAGCGTCAATCTTGGGGAAGAATTCGACTTCATAGTCGGCATTTACGTTGCCCGCGACGGGCTCCAGCGACACGACGCACGCCTGCTCCACGACTGCTGCGAGCGTTCCGCGCAGCCGGTATCCATCTCCGGCAATCGCGTTGATCCGATAGTTTGTGGAAAGGCTGTCGACCTTCAGAATATCGAGGGCTCGCGCCAGGGCTTGGCATTCGGCGGGCGCCGCCGTACGGTCGCGCTGCAATCCGCCGGCTGGAATTTCGGCCGATTTTTCGATCCAATTCAGTTGATCAGTCACGTCGTTGAAACCTTACGTTTTGCTGTGGCGGACGCGAGCAGCCGGCTCGCAAGCCCATCGTTTACGAAGACATCGAATGCATGGTCCGACAGAACCGTTGATGCGGCCTGCATATAGACCGCAAGGGCGGCCGCGTCGTCTTCCCGCTCGGCCGAGCCGCCGTAAACATGGCCGCGAAGGGATTTGGCCAGCTCAGGCCATCCGCGCTCGGGCGAGCCTGCCTCGCCCAGGGCGCGGCGGTAGCTCGCGGCGCGCTCGTAAAAGGCCGCTGCTGCCCGCTTAACCTTCTTCGGCACGGTTAGATCCCCTACCCCCATCTCGCGCATGCAATCATCCATATCGATGACGAATGCCTCGATCGTCCGGCGTAACAGCCCTTCTGCGGCGGTCCCTTTACCGCGCAGGACTTCCACCGCCAGGAAAAGGTGAAGAGCGACCAGCTCGAATCGGCCCTCCGGTGTGTCCGGGACGCCGAGGCTTTCGTAAAAAGCCGGTTGCCGCGCTGCGGTCACGACACTGCCATAAAGCTCTTCTGCTTTGCGGCTGATATCGGCTCGCTGCGTCAACCATCGCAATATCATCGGTTTCCTCGGTTAGCGGCATGGGGAGAGCAAATGTCTGGGGATCATGCCGGGCGGCCACGGGGGCGTGCAGTTGCCGGCTTCTGACGCCCAATCTAAACACACATCGGCGATCGGGCGAAGAGATTCGCGCCAATGAAAGTTCAAATGAGACAGTACGGCCAAAGAAGTCGGCATTTAACTGCGATATTCCGCTCGGGGTTGTTCGCGTCGGCTGTCGTTGCGTCAACCATCATGCTGGGGGCATGCGGCGGGGCGACGATCACCAAGCACGGCCAGCAGTTCCGGGCGACCGATCTTCAGGCCGTACAGCCCGGGATGAGCCAGGATCAGGTGCGCACGGCTCTCGGCACTCCGGCAACCACGGCCGTGGTCGGTGACGGCCGGGCGTTTTATTACATCTCCAGCACCGACAGCCAGAAATCGTTTTTCCTTCCGACCGAGACCGATCGGCAAGTGGTGGCGGTCTATTTCAATCAGGGCGGCACTGTCGATAATATCGCGAACTACGGCCTCAAGGACGGAAAGATTTTCGATTTCGTCAGCCGGAAAACGCCTGCCCCTGGCGGCAAGGACGAAGGCATCCTGAAGCAGCTGTTCCGCAACCTCGGCAAGCAACAGCTCTTCGGCAGCGGCTGAGCGGCTGTTTCGCTTAGCCTCGCCCAATCCGCCGTTCGCGGCGCATAGCCCCATCACCGCGGCGGCGCGCTTGAAACGCCGCCGGGAAAGACGCAGATTCAACGGCAGTGCCGGCGCCTCGTTCCGTGGCTGGCCTTCAAACGCAATCACGCCGGGGTATCGCATGGCCGAAAACATCGAAGTCGGGTTCATGGTTTTTCTGGCTGACGGTAAGGACGGCATCGGCGCCGTCCGCGAAATCACGCCAACCTCAGTCGTCATTTACGTGGAGAACGCCGGTGAGTTCGTCTTGCCGCGATCGGCGGTCAAGGACGTCCACTCGGAAAAGGTGCTGCTGAGGCCCGAACTTCTCGACAAGCGCTTGCTCAAGGCTATCGGGCACGAGCACGACAGCGAGGATCCGAACCTCGTTGGGTAATCCCGCCGTCGCCGTGGTTCAGCAAACGAGATCGGTCGCAACAGAAAAGGCCCCGGAGATCACTCCGGGGCCTTCGACTTTTGGGCTCAGTTGCCGATCACCAGTGGGCGAGCACTGCGAGCAGCAGCAGCGCCACGATGTTGGTGATCTTGATCGCCGGGTTGACGGCGGGACCTGCCGTATCCTTGTAGGGATCGCCAACGGTGTCGCCGGTGACGGATGCCTTGTGGGCCTCCGAACCTTTGACGTGCTTGACGCCGTCCTTGTCGACGAAGCCGTCTTCGAAACTCTTCTTGGCGTTGTCCCAAGCGCCTCCGCCCGACGTCATCGAAATCGCGACGAAGATGCCGGTGACGATCACGCCCAACAGCATCGCTCCGACCGCGGAGAATGCCGCGCCTTTGCCCGCGATGGCGT
>JAEWCT010000268.1 GCA_023390485.1 Pseudomonadota bacterium | reverse complement strand
AGCTTGGAGAGGAAGAGAACGAGCACCGGCGCTGGCTGATCGATCTCTTTCAACGGAAGTTCGGCGACCATATTCCGCTTATCCGCCGTCAGGACGTATCCGGCTTCGTTCGGCATGATCCGATCTGGATGATTCGGCCGCTCGGCATCGAGAAGGTGCGCCGGCAGGCCGAGCAGATCGAGGCGGAGACGCGGAGTTTCTATCAGTCCGCGCTGGCGCGCGCTTCGGACGCTGAAATCCGCAAGCTTCTCGGCGATCTGATTGCGGCGGAAAACAATCACATCGAGATTGCGCACGATGTCGCTGCAGTGGAGCTGACCGACACGGCGAAATTGCACGAAGATCAAGCGGCGCGGCGTTCTTTTGTCCTTCAGTATGTGCAGCCCGGACTGACGGGGTTGATCGATGGTTCGATCTCAACTTTAGCTCCGATCTTTGCTGCAGCCTTCGCCACGCATAACACTTGGCAGACATTTCTCGTCGGCGTCGCCGCGTCGGTCGGCGCCGGGATATCCATGGCCTTCGCCGAGGCTCTTTCCGATGATGGGGAGATCTCGGGACGCGGCCATCCGTGGCTGCGCGGCTCGGTCACAGGATTGATGACCGCCCTTGGCGGTCTTGGACATACACTTCCCTATCTCATTCCGGATTTCTGGACCGCGACCACAATTGCCGTCAGCGTCGTATTCTTCGAGCTTTGGATTATCGCCGGAATTCGCTCGCGATTCAGCGAAACGCGGTTCTGGCGTGCGGCATCGGAAGTCGTGGTCGGCGGCCTGATTGTCTTTATGGTGGGCATCCTGATCGGCAGTGCTTAGACAAGAGGCCGGGAAGGCCTCATTCAGGCCATAGTCTCTTGACGCTCTCCAGGCGGCTGGCAAAAGTGCCGGCTCTCATCAATGGCCGAAGGCATCTCATGCGCGCAGGTTTTCTCGTTTTCTCGGTGGCATCACTCATGCTCGCGGGGCTTTCCGCGACCGCCAATGCGGAAAGCACTCCGCCGCCACCCCCGAACAAGCGCAATTGCCAGAACACGATACCGTTCAACCGCTGGCTCGCCGACTTCAAGCAAGAAGCCATATCCGAGGGCATCCGTCCGGAGACGATCGAGGAGACGATCGGGGGCATGACACCCGATCAAGGCACGATCGCCCGCGATCGGAAGCAGGGTTTCTTCTCGCAGACGTTTATCGAATTCTACTTCAAGCTCGCCACCAAAGGTCGCGAGCAGATGGGCCGCACCTACCTGCAGCGTTACCGCGCCATTTTCGATCGCGCTGAGAAGGAGTTTGGCGTTCCGGGCGCCGTCATTACCGGATTCTGGGCGCTTGAAAGCGACTTCGGCGGCGGTATGGGCAAGCTGCCGGTGCTGCATTCTCTCGTGACTTTGGCGTGGGATTGCCGTCGCGGCGATATGTTCCGCGAAGAGTTGAAGGCGGCGATGAAAATCGTGGAGCGTGGCGATCTGACCCCCGATCAGATGATCGGCTCATGGGCGGGTGAACTCGGTCAGACGCAATTCCTGCCGCGCCACTATCTCAACTATGGCACCGATTATGACGGCGACGGCCGCGTCGATCTCATTAGCAGCAATGCCGACGTCATCGGATCGACGGCGAAGTTCCTCGCGTCGATGGGGTGGCGTCGCGGCGAGCCGTGGATCGAGGAAGTTCGCGTCACGAAGGAACTGCCGTGGGACAAGGCCGATCTCGCCATCCAACTGCCGCGCTCGCAATGGGCCGCGTGGGGCGTCGAAGGTGTCGGCGGCAAGCGGCTTCCGGCGGATGGCCTTCAGGCTTCGCTCGTGCTGCCGATGGGACGCAACGGCCCGGCCTTTCTCGCCTACCCGAACTTCCTCGTTTACACGCAGTGGAACCAGTCGCTGACCTATGCGATGACGGCCGCGCATCTTGCTGCACGCATGGCGGGTGCGCCGAACCTCAGCCGCGAAAGCGGCAATGTCGCTTCTCTCAGCTACGAACAGTTGAAGGAGCTGCAAAGCCTCCTTAAGCGCCGGGGCTTCGATGTCGGCGAGATCGACGGCAAGCTTGGCGCCGGAACGCGCAAGGCCGTCAAAGAAATGCAGATGAAGTTTGGATTGCCGGCTGACAGCTATCCGACGGCCGAGCTGCTGACAGCGCTGCGCGGACGCAGCTAGCTGGCTTTATACGATTACGCCGGCGGTTCGTGTTCTACGAGTCGCCGGCGTCGTCATATTCGATCACTGCAATCAATCGCCGCTAGCGCTTAGTGCAGCTTGACCTGCGGTTCGGTGCGCCGGGTGAGAATGCGCGAGAGGGTATCGAGCGCTACCTTGATGTATCCGTGCAGCGCGACCTCGTGCATCTTATAAAGCGACCGATACATTATCTTCGCGAACCAGCCTTCGATGCGCAGCGACTTGCCCTCGATGAAGCCCATCAAATTGCCGACGGTCGAATATTTGCCGAGCGAAACCAGCGAACCGAAGTCGCGGTATTTGAACGGCGCCAAGTCTGTCGCGCCGTTCATGCGGCGCTCGATCTGCTTTACGAGGTGGCTCGATTCCTGATGGGCTGCCTGGGCGCGCGGAGGGATCGGGGCCGTTTCACCGTCGGGCAGCAAATAGGCGGCATCGCCGATGACGAAGATATTGTCGTCTTTCGTCGTCTGCAGCGTCGGTTTGACGATGAGCGTGTTCATACGGCTCACTTCAAGACCGTCGAGCTTTGACAGCACGGCCGGACCTTTGACGCCGGCGGCCCAGACGACAAGCTCGGATGGAATGAACTC
>JAEWCT010000238.1 GCA_023390485.1 Pseudomonadota bacterium | reverse complement strand
ACCGGCCGGGCATCGATGCCACGCTGGACCGTGCGATGGAAATCGTCCCGCGGGTATACGAGGCGATAAGGCAGGATCTCGACGAAGAGCCCGTCGAAGACGTATTCGCCTACCTTTCGCAGACATTACCCGGCGGGCAAAAGCCGGGAGCCCAACCTTCACGTTAGGAGCGCTGTTCGTAGCTTAAGGCATCGAGATAGGAATCTGATTTCGAGGCGGAACGACCATGGTGAACAATGCGGAGACAATTGGCGCGCTGATCGTGAACGAAACGCTTCTGCGCGGCGAGCGGCAACTTCTTCAAAAGCGAAATCCATCCAAAGAGGATTTGGGAGGCGAGGCAGCTCCCCCGGCGGCACCGCCGATTTCGTACAACGACAAAGCCATGGCGCCGGTTCTGCTTACGCTGCTCGACGAACAACTCAACGGCAAGATCGCCGACGAAACACGCCGGATCGGCGCGCGCGAGGGCGAGGTCTCATCGTCGCCGAACCGCATCGCGGCTCGCTACGTCGAAGACGAGCATGTGTTTCGCGCCGATCTTCCTGTTGCCGGAACCGCAATTCCGCTCGGCCTCACCCATCCGCATATCGCGCAGACGGCGCCGTCCCCTGATCTGCAATTCTTCTTGCAGCGATTTCTGATCGGCAAGACGCGGAGCATTCCAGCGGACGAGAGGGGATTCCGTGGCGGGGCACACGGACCCAAAGATTCCGCCGATCCATCAATGGTGAAAGTCGCAGGCGCTGCCGTTGGCATCGCGACGGTGTTGATCGCTATTGCGATCACATACTTCCGTTAGAAGCGGTTTGGCTCAACCCGCATTTACAACGTCGAGGTCTTGGGCCTTCTGATCGGATTGGCGATCCGATTTTTTCGTCTCATCCTCGTCTTGTCCCACTCCCGCGCTTGGCATTTTCGACAGCAATGCCAAGAGCATTTGATCGCTGGTGAGGCTGGCGAAAGGCGCCGCGTCAGTCAAATCGTTCGCCGATGGCGCCGATGCCGTGACGGTCCGCGCGGTTGCCGGAACGGTGCTTGCGGGCGTCAAATCGGAAAGTGCGTCTGCCGAGGATGCCGATACGCCACTGGCTGCGGCAGCCATCGCGGCGAAACTGGCATTCGCCACCTGTGCCGTTGGCAGCCCCTGACCGAACCAGGCAACTTCCTGAAGCCGGCGCTGCACGAGGCCATCGAGGACGTTGCCGCCCGCCTTGTTGTACTGGAGGAATAGCGACCGGGCGGTATCGAGGTCGCCACTCGCGACGGCCTTTCCGAGCCCGCTTTGGCTCCAGGCCGTGCCCGCATTGTATGTGAGAGATGTCAGGGCGGCCTTGCTGCCGTCGTCGAGATTAGGAGCGAACTTGTCGACGAAGTCCGCAGATTTTTTGATCTCGTCGGAGAAGCGCCGATCCGCCTCGTCCTTATCGATGACTTCGCCGGCGAAGCGCGCGCGAGTCCCATAGCCGTTGGTGTTTTGGGCATAATCCCAACGGGATTGGGCTGTGTAGCCTTCGAACTGCTTTATGGCATTGAGATAGCTTGCGTCGACCATAACCGATGCTTTGGCATGGCGACCTTGCGGCAAGCTGGTGTTCAGCCGTGAGGTGTCATCTAGCGCCGCGAGCGTGCCACATCTCTCAGCACGCTGGCTTCGAGTTGTACCTCGTCCAGGCGATGTTTCAGAACGTCGCCGATACTGATCAGGCCGACGACCTTGCCTTCAACGACGACAGGCAAGTGCCGAATGCGCCGTTGGGTCATGACATTTGCAACGGCGGCGACACGATCGTCGGGCGCGCACGTGACGACCGAACGGGTCATCAAGTTGGAAACGCGCATCTGCGGCAGATCCATGCCAAATTCGTCGATGCCGCGAGCCAGATCTCTCTCGGAAATGATCCCCTCAAGACAGCCCTTGCTGTCCAACACAAGCATCGCGCCGACCGATTCTTTTCTGAAACTATGAGCCAAGGCGCGCATCGTGGCATTGGCCTCGATCGTCTTAACCGCCGACCCCTTGGTCTTCAAAATGTCGGAGACTTTCATCTGATCGCTCCAATCAAGTCCCGTCAGCCCTTCACACTTACTCGCGTGCAGACGGTGTAATACCGATAAAAGATCAGCCCGGTCCTCGGGGGTTAGCGGATCGTGGGGATTGCGATCACGCGCCGCAAGCAGGCTCGTCAGATCGTCCACGCACACCGAATCTTCGCTAAAAACCGGGCTTTCGCGGCAGAATGCACTTCGCGTCGTGATGACGGAATAGCCCGCCGCCTTCGCAGCAAGCGTGCCACGGCTGCCGCCTTCGATGACGAGGCTGTGCTTGGGATCGATGTCGAGCGCCGAGCGCGCTTCGGTATAAAGCCTTTCGCACTCTCCCTTGCCTTCCTTGTCGCCGGAGATGACGCCATCGAAGAGCGTTCGCCCGCGATCGCCGAGAAGTTTCGTCAGCAGGCGCTCCGTGTCTTTGGGATCAAGCAGCGAAACCAGGACCAGTCGCAGCCCGTCGCTACGAGCGGTGATGATCAAGTCGCGAATGCCGGGGCGCGGCTCAACGGCCGTCGTCGAAAGCATCTCGCCGAAAAGTTTCGAGGCGCGGCGATGCATCGCGTGGATGAGGAACGACAGATCCTGGGTCTCTGGTTTGCCGCGAAGGATGGAGCGGACATAGTGCGCCATCCGCGCCTCGCCGCTCCCGAGTTTGGCGGTGAGCGCAAATCCCTCTCGATCGCAAGACCACTCAAATCCGGCTTCAGAAAACGTCTGTGCGAACGCTCGCCGGCGTACGTCTTCCGTTTCAGCTAGAGCACCGTCTGCTCGAATGATGATCGCCTGCAGCGTCATCTGCCAGTGATTATCCAATCTGGATTCAAGTATGGAACATACGTACTCCCAGTTCAGGGTCGCGCCAACGCGACGTAAGGTCTGGGAGATCGGTCATCACGTGGGCCAAATTGCCCCGCGAAGACCCCCTTCATCCACTTCGCACTGCAACAGCCACCGCTTGAACCGCCGGGCGGTCAATGGGCAGGCCGGCGGACCAAATCGTTCAGACACGCAGATCGGCATCCAGCCACGGCATCGACGTCCGAAGCGGGGAGAGCGTGGATGCTTCGAGCGATGATTTGCATGCTTTGGTTAAATCGCGGGGCAGGGTTCCAAGCTCTTGCCTGCGGCTCACCAGCGTCAGGGTTCGCTTCAGCTGTGGGCCGGGCAACGGCGCGGTTCGAACATCGCTGCCGGCGAGTGCCGCCTCGGCGAGGCAAATCGGCGTCGTGATCGCGAAGCCCTTGCCTCGCGCGACCATGTCGCTCACCCCAAACGGGGTATCGAACTCAAGTCCCGGCGGGAGGTCGACATGCAGCCGGCGGAGATGGCGTTCGATGTCGATGCCGGTTTTGGAGCGGGCGCTATAGCGAACGAACGGAAGCTTTTCTGCGCAGGCCTCGAGTTCCTCGACGGAACGAGGGATTTTCTGCTTCGACGGCAGCACGAGTATGTACGGCTCGGTCACTATTTCGTGGCGATCGAAGCCCTCGACGTCGCTCATATCGTCGACGCCGATGAAAAGGTCGAGATTTCGCGTCAAAAGTGCGCCGGCGTGGGCGGCCGTCAGCCCGGACTGCACCGAGACGTGCTCGGCATGAGAGACGAGAAAAGTCGCGATTGGCCCCGTTAAAGCGCGCGACAGGCTGTCAACCAATCCGGCGCGGATCAGGGCGAGGCGGCCGCGTGCGGTGTGCCTGATAGCGGTCGCAATCTGCCGCGCTTCTGAAATGAGCGCAGACGCACGCTGGCGCATCAGCTCGCCGGCGGGCGTCAACGCGAGGGGCCGGACGCTGCGGTCGAACAGCTTCACGCCGATGCGCGCTTCCAGATCAGCAATGGCTTGGGAGATGGCTGGCTGCGTCATCGCCAGCTTCTGGGCGGCGAGCGCCATGGAGCGCGCTTCGCAGACGCCGAGGAACGCTTCCAGGACGTGGAGATCGAACGGGAGCCGTGTGGGGCGTGTGGCCATAGTCTTGCAGTATAAGTATTTCTTATATTAGCGTCAATTACGGCGCGATATATAAGCTTGGGCATTGGTCCACGACGCTCCGGACTCCCCGGTTCGCGTGAAAATGCAGAGCATCTTATGCCGCGCTTCGATCGCTATTCCATCTTTTCAGTATTTCTCGAGGGCCTCCGCGGGCAGACCGGATGGGGTCCCGCCTGGCGCCAGGCAACACCC
>JAEWCT010000230.1 GCA_023390485.1 Pseudomonadota bacterium | reverse complement strand
CCCTTGGCCTCGGCGTCGCTGATTTTGATCCGGGCGAGGCGCGCGATACGGCGAACGGTCGCTTCGTCGACCTGCATGAAAATGTCCCTTCAAGGAAATCGGGGGATGTTGCGAAGATCTCTTAACCGCCCTCCCGGCATCAATGCAACCGGCGGTACTATCCCGGCCGCTATCAGAGGGTTAAACAGAGCTCCAACGCGACGAACGATGCCAATTTGCCGCCGAGGCTGGTAGAGGCTGGTTCGCAATCCTCCCATCATGAGAGACTCAGGGCTTCACTAAATGAACCAGCCGGCCGCTCCAGCGCCACCGGGCCGCACCACGGAAGACCAGCAGGACTTCCGCGACATCACGGAGGGGCGCCTCATCGGCATCGATGCCGGCACCAAAACGCTGGGCCTCGCCCTGTCGGACGTGCGGCGCACGATAGCCTCCCCCCTGGAGACGATCCGCAGAACGAAGTTCACGGCGGACGCGACCCGTCTCCTGTCCCTTGCAGCGGAGCACAACGTCACCGGCCTGGTGCTCGGCCTGCCCCGCAATTTGGACGGGACGGAAGGCCCGCGGGCGCAGGCAACCCGGGCGCTTGCGCGCAATCTGAATAAATTGTCGCCACTTCCCATCCTGCTGTGGGACGAGCGGCTGACGACCGCCGAAGCGCAAAGAATGTTGATTGACGCCGATCAGACGCGCAAGCGCCGCGCCGAGGTGATCGACAAGCTGGCCGCCACGATCATCCTCCAGAGCGCCCTCGACCGGCTGAATAACAAGGCTTAATTTGCCCTTCGGGAAGGCCCGCGCACCGGGCGCACTTCACGCGCCGTTAAGTCCCTTTGGGATTGATGTCGCTCCCCTCCTTGCGGCCCCGCAAGACTCCCCCTATAGAAGCGCCTTTAATGACATCGAAATCGAATACCAACGCGCTGAAAGTTTTTCCGCGCCGCCACCTGCTGACCTGCGAGGGTCTGTCGGCCAACGAAATCAATTTCCTGCTCGATCTCGCCGACAGGAACGCCGATCACATCCGCAACAACGGCCGCAAGCGCGACGTGCTTGCGGGCCGGACGATCATCAACCTCTTCTTCGAATCATCGACGCGCACGCAAGCCTCCTTCGAGATGGCGGGCAAACGGCTGAGCGCCGACGTCATGAACATGAACGTCGCGACGTCCTCGGTCACGAAGGGCGAGACGCTGATCGACACAGCGGTGACGCTCAACGCCATGCGCCCCGACATCATCGTCGTCCGCCATCACGCGGCCGGCGCCGTCGAGCTGCTCTCACAGAAAGTCGATTGCTCCGTCATCAACGCCGGAGACGGCGCCCACCAGCATCCGACGCAGGCCCTTCTCGACGCGTTGACCATCCGCCGGGCGAAGGGCCGGATTGCCGGTCTGACTGTCGCCATCTGCGGCGACATTCTTCATTCGCGCGTCGCAAGATCCAACATCAATGTTTTGAATGCACTCGGCGCACGCGTCCGCCTCATTGCTCCGACGACCTTGCTGCCCTCGTCGCCGGAACGCCTCGGTTGCGAGGTCTTCACCGACATGTGGAAGGGCATCGAAAACGCCGATATCGTGATGATGCTTCGCCTCCAACGCGAACGCATGGATGCCTCGTATGTGCCGTCGACCCGCGAGTTCTTCCACTTCTTCGGGCTCGATCATGAGAAGCTGGCGCGCGCCAAGCCCGACGCCCTCGTCATGCATCCAGGTCCGATGAACCGTGGCGTCGAAATCGCCTCGACCGTCGCCGATCATTCCAAAAGCGTCATCCGCGAACAGGTTGAAATGGGCGTTGCCGTCAGAATGGCCGTACTAGAAGCGTTATCGGCGCACCTCCCGGGCTTCGCGGAGAACGCCCGATGAGAAAGCCGATCGAAAAACCGAAGAGTGTTGGCACCGCGACCGTCTTCATCAACGCGCGCCTCGTCGACCCCGCTTCGAACCGCGATGAACCGGGTGGTCTTCTCGTCAAAGACGGCATGATCGCCGATCTCGGCGCGCATCTCCGTCGCAACGCTCCGGAAGGCGCAAACGTCATCGACTGCAAGGGCAACGTTCTGGCGCCGGGCCTGATCGACGCGCAAGTCTTCACGGGGGAGCCCGGCTACGAGCATCGCGAAACGCTCAAGACGGCAAGCCATGCGGCCGCCGCCGGCGGCGTCACCACTGTCGTCGTCATGCCGGATACCAACCCGGTCATCGATCAGGTCGCACTCGTCGACTTCATCCAGCGCCGCGCCCGCGACAACGCACTCGTGCACGTCCAAACCATGGCCGCCATGACGAAGGGCCTGCAGGGCGAGGAAATGACCGAGATCGGTCTCCTGAAGCGCGCCGGAGCGATCGGCTTTTCGAACGGCAAATCGAGCGTCATCAACACGCGCGTCATGCGCAATGTCCTGAGTTACGCCAAGGACTTCAACGCCCTCGTCGTCCATCATACCGAGGACCCTTACCTCTCCAGCGGCTCGATGAATTCCGGCGAGGTCGCCTCCCGCCTCGGGCTGCCCGGCATCTCCAAGATTGCCGAGACGATCATGCTGGAACGGGACGTCCGTCTCGTCGAAATGACGGGCGGCCGCTACCACGCCGCGACCATCAGCTGTCAGGAAAGCCTCGACGTCGTCAAAAACGCCAAGGCGAAAAAGCTCCCCGTCAGCTGCGGCGTCTCGATCAATCACCTGACGCTCAACGAGAACGATATCGGGCCGTACCGCACCTTCTTCAAAATGCGCCCGCCATTGCGGAAAGAGGAGGATCGCGTCGCGATGGTGCAGGGCGTCGCCAATGGCGATATCGATGTTGTCGTCTCGAGCCACGATCCGCAGGACGCCGACACCAAGCGGCGGCCGTTCGCCGAGGCGGCCGATGGCGCCGTCGGTCTCGAAACGCTGCTTTCGGCTGCGCTTCGCCTCGTCCACTCGGGCGACATCACGCTCACTGCGATGCTGAGAGCCCTCACCATCAATCCGGCACGCCTTCTGGGCCTTCACTCAGGGAGGCTGGTCAAAGGCGCGATCGCCGACCTCGTGTTGTTCGATCCGGGCGAACCTTGGGTCGTCAACAAAGACCTGCTGCGCTCCCGTTCGAAGAATACGCCCTTCGACGAGGCCAAGATGCAGGGCCGAGTTCTGCGGACGATGGTTGCCGGACAGACGGTCTACGAATACGCTGGCGTCGAGCGCACCTAGGCCTATCCTTCCCACCGCGAAAAAAGAATTCGGATATGAACTCTTCGCTACCTTTGGCAGTGCTGACGGATGGCGGCTTCGCGGCGGCGAACGCGGCAGCTCTCGTGATCGGCTATCTCCTGGGTTCGATCCCATTCGGCTTGCTGCTGACGCGTGCGGCTGGGCTCGGTGACATTCGCCAGATCGGCTCGGGCAACATCGGCGCGACCAACGTGCTGCGCACAGGGAACAAGGGTCTCGCCGCCGCCACGCTTCTTCTTGATGCCGCCAAAGGTGCCGTCGCGGTGCTCGTCGCCAGATATTACTTCGGCGAAATGCCCGCCATGCTTGCGGGCCTTGCCGCTTTCATCGGACATATCTTTCCCGTTTGGCTTGGATTCAAAGGCGGAAAGGGCGTCGCCACATACCTCGGTGTCTTGGCTGCGCTCGCCTGGCAGTGCGCCCTCGTCTTTGCCGCACTTTGGCTGGCGGTCGCCGCCGCGACGCGCATATCGTCCCTCGCAGCGATCATTGCGACGATCGCCTCGCCCATTGCCGCATGGCTCCTAGGAGACGCTGATCTCGCGGCCGTCGTTGCTCTGATGAGCCTCATCATCCTCATCAAGCATCGCGCCAACATCGAGCGTCTGATTGCGGGGGAGGAGCCGAGGATTGGTTCCAAGACCTGAGCAGCAGCAGCTTTTTCGCCCCGCCCCACTTC
>JAEWCT010000210.1 GCA_023390485.1 Pseudomonadota bacterium | reverse complement strand
TCGTCGTCGAAGGCGAGCCGAGCGCCGATACGGGCTACATCTTCCATTTCGATGAATTGTCGGCAGCGCTCCGCGAAACGGAAGACGCGCTCGATCACCGCATGCTCAACGATATCGACGGCCTGTCCGCGCCGACGCTCGAGCGGATTTCGATGTGGATTTGGAACCGTCTGTCGAACCGCATCCCCGGTCTTGTCCAGGTCGAGGTCCATCGCGACAGCTGCAGCGAAGGTTGTATCTATCGCGGACCGTCACCCGAAGCACGTTTGGCTGCGGAGTAACATGCGATGGCGGCGGAGCAGCCGGGTGCAAGTCAGCTCGGCAAACAGGTCGGGATACCGGAAAGTCCAGAGGCGGCTCAGCTCGACCGCGTCGCCAATCCGCACGCCGATACCGATTATATCGCCCGCTTCACGGCGCCCGAGTTCACGTCACTCTGTCCGGTGACGGGGCAGCCCGATTTCGCGCACCTCGTCATCGATTACGTGCCGGGCGGATGGCTGCTCGAAAGCAAATCGCTGAAGCTTTATCTCGCGTCGTTTCGCAATCACGGCGCTTTCCACGAAGATTGCACCGTCGCGATTGGCAAACGCATTGCCGGCCTAATCGAACCGAAATTTTTGCGAATTGGCGGCTATTGGTATCCGCGCGGCGGCATACCGATCGATGTCTTCTGGCAAACGGGATCACTCCCGAAGGATGTCTGGCTGCCGGATCAAGGCGTGCAGCCGTACAGAGGCCGAGGCTGAGCCCCGTCCTCTGTAATGATAACCGGTCAGTCTCGAAGTGCTGATCGAATTACCAGTGACGCCGATGGTGGTGACGCCAGTGGCGGTGATGGCGGTAATAGGGGCGATAATACCCATATCCGTAGTAGGGCTGGTAATACGGCCGATAATAATAGCCATATCGACGGTGATGACGATGCCGCCACCGGCGATAGTGCGTCTTCTCTACGACACTGTTGCCGCTCTTCGCTGCCGACCCAACAGCCGCAAGATCGCCACCACCAATTGATGCGGCCTGAGCGCCGGTCGCGGCAAAGCCGATCCCGAGTCCCAGAGCCAACGCCAAAAGAAGATTTCGCATTTCGGTCTCCCAAGCTTATTGCCTTCCAGCAATTTGCAATCGCAATTGCTGGTTCCGGCTTATGCACTTTAGGAGTCCTTGACTGAACGGCAGCTGTACGGCGCAACAATCTCTGATGGAAAACGCAAATGAATTGCGGCCAAATCGCGATCAGCGATTATCGGGCAACGGAATAAATTCCGTTTCATCGCCGGGCACGATCGAAAAACGGCCCTGACGCCAATCTTCTTTCGCGCTGTCAATCCGCTCTTGTGAACTGGATACGAAGTTCCACCATATATGACGTGGCCCATCCATCGGCTCGCCGCCGAGCAACATCAATCGCGCATTCGTTTCCGCGAGAATTGAAATGCGATCGCCGGGTTTGAATACTAAAAGCTGGCCGCCCTCGAAGGTCTGTCCTGCGATATCGACGCGGCCGGAAGCGAGATAAATCGCACGCTCGTCATAATCCGGATCGAGAGGCAGCACGGCGCCGGGCGCGAGAACGGCCTCGGCGTAAAAGCAGTCATGCGGGAACACCGCAGGTGATGTCTCGCCGTAAAGGCTCCCAGCGATAAGACGAACGCGCTTGCCCTCACCTTCCAGCCTCGGCAACGCGCTCACGTCATGATGCGCAAATGCCGGTGCGCTTTCTTCATGCGACTTGGGCAACGCCATCCACGCCTGGATTCCGAACATCTCCTGGCCGGATGCGCGCATTTCCGGACCCGTTCGCTCCGAATGAACGATGCCGCGGCCCGCCGTCATCAGGTTGACCTCTCCGGGCCGGATCGCGAGAGCCGACCCGAGGCTGTCCCGATGCATCATCTCGCCTTGAAAGAGATAGGTGACGGTGGCGAGCCCGATGTGTGGATGCGGCCTCACATCGATGCCTTGTCCGGACAGAAATTGCGCAGGCCCCATCTGATCGAAAAAAATGAAAGGCCCGATCATCTGCCGCTGCGCAGACGGGAGAGCGCGGCGCACTTCGAAGCCACCGAGATCGCGCGCTCTGGGCACGATCACTTGCTCGATCGCATCACACGAGTGGCGATCGCCGGGAATGGGATCGTTATCCTTGAGCCAGCTCATCGCGCGCATCCTCCTCTTCCGCAGACATGGTGGCGGCCATCGCCCGCCACAAGCAGCATCAGATAATCAGAAATCGTGACGCCTCAAGTGCACTCGGCCGCCGGCACACATCGCGGCGGCCAAACCACTTGAACCGGTTGCGCTGAACCCAGTCGTAGATCCGGTCGCCAATCACGCCTGGAACGAAGCGCCCAACGCGCCCTAGCCCTCGCCAAGGTTGGGGCATCGTCTCGGCTGCAGCCATCGCACCCGCCCACCGCGTGTTGGGCAGCCCATCGCGCAAAACCATGAATGTATCGAACGCATCGGCATCGAGATTGTAATGCGCGTAAAGGGCCCTCGGCAGCGGATCCTGGATGACCGCGAATTGGCTTCGCCCAGCCGGATCGCGATCAAGCATCCACTGCACGCCGTCCGAACAGAGAACGCAAAGGCCATCGAAAATGATCAGCGGCCGCGTATCGTCGAAACTCGGAACCGCTGGATCATTGCGATAGCTATAGGCTTTGAACGGCATCACGGATCGTTTCCTGCCTCGAGTTCATGACAGACAAATGGAGACGGAGACACGGCGCGATCAAGATCCAAATTTCTCTTCCGTCTCAATTCCGAATTATTCCGGATAAAGCCTACCCGGCGGGACGCGCGACGCGTAGAAACTTGCACTCGCCATTTCACAGCGCCTCTTGGAGTTCAGATCGATGCCCCGCCGCGTAGCGCACGTTTCCTGCCTTCTCCTCAATCTCGGCCTCACAAGCCTTTGGGCCACCGGACCCGCACGCGCCGAGATCGATTGTGCCAACGCCGGAAACACGGCCGAAATGAATTTCTGCGCCGACAAGGATTATCAGGCGGCCGATAAGGCCCTCAACGCCGCCTACGCGAATGCGGTTGAATACATCCGAACGCGCGGCGAACAGGAAAAGCCGTACGATACGGCGAGCTTCCAGGAAGCGTTGCGCAACGCCCAACGCGCCTGGGTCGCCTACCGCGATGCCGACTGCAAAGATCTGGTGGCCCAGGAGTGGTCAGGCGGCAGCGGAACGTCATCGGCCTCACTTGGATGCATGACCGAAAAGACCATCCAGCGGACCAAAGAGCTGAAAGAACGATACGCCGAACATTGAAAGGCGCATTCGTTCCCGAGTTAACCTTTCTCCCCGAATGATTGCCACCGAACTGTCGTTTTGGGGAATTAGACCCCCCGCATGCACGTAGTCGGAACTCCACGAAGATGCTGAGCCGTTCGGGCCCATGCACGCGTCCGGATATGACCGCGCGCGAAGCCGACGTCAGGAGAGAACACATGATTACGTCACGCCTTGGCATCCGTGTATTGGCCGGATGTGCAGCACTCGCCGCGGCAGCCGCTGCGCAGATCACACCCGCGATGGCCGATACGCCGAAAATCGCTGTCGGCACTTTGACGTGCCACGGCAGCGGCAGCGTCGGATACATTTTTGGATCGAAGCAGAACCTCAGGTGCAACTTCGAAACGCCGGTCAGCGGACGCACCTATCGCTATGCTGCAACGATCACCAAGGTCGGCCTCGACATCGGCATCAAGGGCGATAGCACGATGGTCTGGACGGTGCTCGGACCGACGACAAATATGCCGAGCCAAGCACTCGAAGGAAATTACGGCGGCGTCACCGCCGGCGCGGCCGTGGGCATCGGCGGCAACGCCAACGCCCTGATTGGAGGCTCCAGCCAATCCATCATTTTGCAGCCCGTGAGCCTCGAAGGCCAGACGGGCCTCAACCTCTCGGCAGGCGTCGCAGGACTGACGATTTTCGCGCCTTAAATCGCAAACGAAAAAATTAGAGCGGCGCGCTGCGAACGGAAATGCAGCGCGCCAATCTCGTCTTCGATTTCATCAACGAACGAATATTTTTTATTCTCCGATTTCTCCTCGCTTCGCGCTCGCTTAGCGCATCTTTCGAGCATAACGGCATCACTTTTTGGCCATGAGAATCGCACGCTATTGACGCTCTAGCCGCGAGGAGAAAAAACATGGCCGCACTGTCTAAAAACGTCGAAGAAATGCTCATTCGCCTTGCGGAAAATGCGCGTACCGAACAGGACTTCGTGCTGACGCTATCCGATGCCATCCGCAGGGTGGACGAACAGTTGCTTCGTGATGTTCGCAACGTCGCGCTCCAGCACGAGCTAAGACGTGAAGCGATCCTCGGCGAGCTTCAGGATCTCGCAAACCGGCTGTGCGCTCTTCCCACACGCGCTCCCGCTCAACCCATTGCCGCGATCGATCAGCAGCACGGCGATCAGACACGCGCCGAAATCGACGCTGCGCTGAATGGGCAGGCTGGCGATTGGCGCCAGGCCGCGCAGAACATGCACGACGAGTTCGAGTTCACGTTCAACGGGCAGCCACGGCACTAGCAAAGTATTGCGTGACTACCGCCCGATGTATCCGGGCATCCGCGCCGCATCCTGCGAGCGGGCAAGCCACATGGCGCGATCGTGCGCGTATTCGAAATCCCGACGCACGGTCGATCGTGGAATACGCGCCCGGAAGTAATTCGCCCAGCGAAATTCCGCAAACGGTCTGCCAGATTTAGCGAAGCCACCGGCTTCGCGAACAGACCACGCGAGATCGCGATAGGAATCGGACCGCAAATCCTTCAAGGACTCGGGCAGCTTGGTCGGACAGACTGGTTGCCCGTGCCCATCAAATGCGTGTAGCAGGCCGAGCGTGCCCATGCGGCGAAGGAAGCGCTTACGCGGAAGGTGCGAAAGATCGGCAACGATGTTGACGAACGCTTCCTCCACATCGCTCTTCAGCAGTGCTAGGCTCAGGTGATGATGGTCGATGATGAAGAAGTCATCGTCGGGCCCGAGCACGGCCGGTATCGGACGCGCTTCGAGATAGCGTCTGAGCCTTCGCCTGCTTCGTACGCGGCGCTCCACTTTTTCACGCTTGGCCGCGACGGCGCGCATGCCGACCGCCATTTGCGTGGGACGTAGATCTTCGAGCGGGACGGATTCCAGTTTTTGCGGTTCGAAAACACGAAACCGCAGAGGTGGCGGATTAGGGTCGGCAAAAATGAAACCGGCCACCGGCTCACGCCAGACTTCAAGCAGCGGCATGACTTCCCATAAAGCGAATTGAACACCGCTTAACAATTTCGTCTTTATGGTTAAAATTACGTTTACTCTGATCCCCGGCGCCCAGGAAAACGTACCAGGAAAACTTACTTGGCCGCCGTCATCGAACCCTCCCGATGGCGCGAAACTTCGGCAGCCGAAACTTCACCTGCAGCCA
>JAEWCT010000196.1 GCA_023390485.1 Pseudomonadota bacterium | reverse complement strand
AGCTTCGTTTTCGCCACATCCAATAGCGCGGCCTCGCGATCGACAAGCGTCCACGTCTGCCGCTCCGGCAGCAGGGCCGATGTCGCGCGGAGATTGGCCCCCGTGCCCGCGCCGAAATCAAGCACGCTGAGATCGCCTCGAAGCGCAAAGCGCGCCGCTAGCGCATTCGCGACATTTTGATTGCGCGAGCGCACGTCCGCGGCTTCGCGCAGTTCGAGCCATTCCGCCGAAAAATCGCTCACGGCCGCAATCCCAGAATGACGGCTGCGATGCGCCGTGCCGTCTCATGCCATGTCGGCAACGTGCGCCCGGCTTCCCAGCCGGCGTCCGCGAGCCGGTCGCGAAGCTTCTTGTCGGTGAGCGCCTTCTCCAGCGCCGACGTGAGTTCGCCGACATTGCCAGCCTCGACATGGAGCGCCGCGAATTCACCAGCGGTATCGGCCGCCGCGCCTCCGGCCGCGAGAACAATCGGCAAGCCGCGCGCCATCGCTTCGGCGAGAACCATTCCATATCCTTCGAAGAGCGATGCCGAAACGAAAAGATCGGCGCTATCGTAAAACCGTTCGAGCGTCGCCGGCACGACCTTGCCGGCAAGCGTGACGCGATCTTCGAGGCCATTCTTGGCAATCGCACCTTGCAGGGCCTCGACGGCCTGCGGATGACGATCGAGCGCGCCCGCGATCGTCAATCGCCAATCGAGATGCTTGAGCGGCGCGAGCGCCTCGACGAGAAGGTCATGACCTTTGCGCGGTGATACGGCGCCAACGGCCAGAATTTGTAACGGAGCGCCCGTGCCGGTTGCACGCTGCGCCGGATCCGTCCCGGGCTCGGCGATCGTTATTTTATCGGCCTTGATTGCCATGTGCTCGGTCAGGATGCGTTTGGTCGCGCGGCTCGTCACGATAATATGGTTGGCCCGCTGCAGCGCGCGCTCTTCGCTGATTTTCAATTCCACCTTGCGCGCGTGCTGCAGTCCGGTTTCGAGAAACAACGGATGGTGGACGAGCCCGATGACGCGCCCACGAAGAGCGCCGAGGAGGCTGTCCGGAAAAGCGCCAAAGGCGAGACCATCGACGAGAAGCACCGAGTCCGCATGCCGCTTCTCGAGAATAAGCCGCGTTTCATCGAGGTCGTTAGCATCCGGGTTCGGAAACGAGGCCGACAATGGAAGTACGGAAACCGGAACGCCGAACGCGGGCAGCAGCTCGATGACGCGCCGGTCATAGGCATAGCCGCCGGTCGTAGCCTTCAGATCTCCAGGAATGGCGAAGACTGCTTCAGCCACCGATTGGTCCCTCGAAGCTGGCGCGCGCCAAGTCGGTTTCCGACAACGTCACGCGGATTCGTGAAAGCGTCTTTCCGTCCTGGCCTAGCGCCCCGGAGGCCGCCGCCTTCGCAATGCGATCGAAGACATATTTACAGAGAAATTCGGTGGTGGTCAGCGCGCCTTTGAATTGCGGAAGAACGTCGAGGTTCTGATAGGCGAGGGGTTCGAGCGTTTGGCCAAGCACCTTCAACGCAGCGCCGATATCGACGACGACATTCTGCTTTGTGAGCTGTTCGCGAAAGAAGGCGACGTCGACGACGTAGGTCGCGCCGTGCAGGTTCTGCGCCGGCCCGAAAAACGGATCGGGCAGCGAATGGGCAATCATGATGCGGTCGCGAACTTCGACGGAATACATGGATGTATCAAACCTGTAACAATTAATAGCGGACAATGGGCGGCAGGTCCGGCGACAACCAGATTTTCGGCAGCATCGAGGGCAGATCCTCGAAGTTGACGTCATCGGCCACGAGCACATCTAGACGCTCGTCGTCGAGCATGGCAATCGCGCGATCCATCCGGTCTTTGTGTTTGAGCTGGTTGCGGTGGCTCGGAGCCACGTGCCCGACCTGCGAAGAGATGATCTTGAGGCGTCGGCTATGGAATGCGCCGCCGAGGTTCACGGTCACGGGCGTCGTGCCATACCAGCTCATCTCGACGACGCATCCTTCAAACCCACATGCGTTGATTGCAGTCTCGAGCCCCGCGCTTGTCGCGCTCGCATGAAAGACGATCCGGTTGTCCGCCGGGACATCCGCCGGAGATACGAACTTGATCCCGAGCGCCGCCGCATACTTTGCCCGCGCCGGGTTGATGTCGGTTATGGCAACCTCCGTTCCCGCTATACGGCTGGCGAGATGTGCGGTCAGCAAGCCGACGATGCCGGCGCCGACGACGAGGATACGATCGCCGGGCGTCGTGCCTGCGTCCCAATGGGCGTTGAGGGCCGTCTCCATATTTGCGGCGAGCACGGCCCGGCGCGACGGCACGTTGTCCGGCAGGATCGCAAGAAGGCCCTCGGGCGCGTGAAAATGGTCCTGGTGCGGGTGCAACACGAATACCCGCTTGCCGGCATATCTCTCGGAACCGGCGGTGACGCGCCCAGTCGCGGAATAGCCGTATTTGACGGGAAAGGAGAAATCTCCGGCTTGCAACGGCGCACGCATTCGCGGCCATTCGCTTCTGGGAATCTCGCCGAGTGCGACCATGCGCTCGGTGCCGCGACTGATTGCGGAATATTCCGTTGCGATGCGTGCCTCGCCTAATGAAGGCGGAGACAGGCGTTCAGGTCGTACTTCCGCGACGCCAGGTTTGACGTACCAGAGGGCCCGAGCAACCACGATCTGGCCTTGGCTGCGCCTTATGCGTTGGCCACTGGAGTCGAATCTGCTCTGCGGGTCACTCATTGCGAAGGATGGGTCCGTAATGACGATCGGTGCCGAGCACGAGAGGGTCTCGGACCTTAACGGAACGATCGTCGTCGAGGCCCCAAGCCTTACGACTCCCCGCGGCCAGGAGGCAATAGCCGCCCTGACGAAGCGGCGTCGCCTCGTCCTATTCCTCAATCTCGCGACGTGGCTTCTCATCGTGGTTGCCGCCGGCGCCATTTTCTCGACAGGGGGCTGGACGGTTCTCGGCGCCTTGATGGTCATTTGTCTCGCCTTCGGCGCTCCATGGCCGGTTCTGGGCTTCTGGAATGCTGTCATCGGCCTGTGGCAGCTTCATGGGACAAAGGGGAAGGGCCAAACCGGCCCGTCTTACCTCGAAGAAGGGACCGATCCGTCGCCGCTGACGGTTAACACGGCGGTCCTGATGACCCTGCGCAACGAGGACCCGGCGCGCGCCCTCTTACGGCTGAAGACGGTGAAGGAAAGCCTCGATCGCACGCACGAGGGCGCCCGCTTCTCC
>JAEWCT010000188.1 GCA_023390485.1 Pseudomonadota bacterium | reverse complement strand
CATGTGGTTTATTCCGTGGGATCCATCGCTTAGGGTTCGGGGTAATGAATCATCATATCGTGTCTATCTCCCGCAGCGCGGTCGGCCGGACTTTTTTCTTCGTGCTCCTTATATTTTGCGCGGCTCTCACGCCGTGGGCCCAAGCAGCGGACCTTGAGCTCACCTATCTCGTCCACGAGCCGGCGAAAACATCCGAGCATTCGCCTATGATCGTTCTGCTTCATGGCAGCGGCGCCGATGAAAACGATATGATTGGTCTCTGGCCGCAACTACCTGAAGGCTTCGTCGTCGTATCGCCGCGCGCACCATTCGGTGACGGGGCGAGCGGCTATCGATGGTATCGCAAGGGGAGGTCGACGGGCGCGGATATCAGGCTCAGCATCGCTGCCATCAGCAAGCTCGTTGAAACGGCGATCAAGCGGTTTGATGCCGATCCGCAAAGAGTTTTTCTGGCCGGCTTCAGCCAGGGGGCGGTGCTCGTCTACCATGCCATTCTGCAAGATCCCGGGAGGTTTCGCGGCGCTGCGGTGCTCAGCGGCTCGCTTTATGGCTTCGATGCGCACGAACTTTCTCCGCGAAAGGACTGGCAGAGCGCATCGCTTTTCATCGGGCATGGAACGGCCGACGCACGCATTCCATTTGCGACCGGAAAGTCTGCCCATGCGCAACTCGATCGTCTCGGCGTACCGAACGAGTTTCATGCCTATCCCGGTATGCAGCACGAAACTCAGAATCACGAAATCGCGGATCTCGCTCGGTGGTTGACGTCGCGTAGCGGCGCGCCATAGCTAACCGCCGGCGCGGACCTTATCCTGCGTCTTGCTTTCGAAATCAGAGGCGTCGTGGCGTTCGTGCAGTTGCCGCGACGGTGCGCCCGAGGTGCGGTTCACCATGAGCCCCCGCCTGACGGCCGGCCGATTGCGGAGCGCGCCCGCCCAGCGACGAACGTTCTTATAGTCTTCGACCGAGAGGAACTCACCGGCCCCGTAGAGCGACCCTTGCACCAGCTGGCCGTACCAGGGCCAGATTGCGATATCGGCGATCGTGTAGGTATCGCCCGCGATGTACTCGCTTTCCGCCAGCCGTTGGTCGAGCACGTCGAGCTGGCGTTTCGTCTCCATTGCGAAGCGGTCGATGGCGTATTCGATCTTCGTCGGCGCGTAGGCGAAGAAATGTCCAAACCCGCCACCGAGATACGGCGCGCTGCCGACCTGCCAGAACAGCCAGGACAAACATTCGGCACGTGCGGCGCCCTCTGCCGGGAGGAAGGTGCCATCGAACTTCTCGGCGAGATACACGAGGATCGCTCCTGATTCGAAGACGCGGATCGGCGTCGGTCCGCTCCGGTCCATCAGTGCGGGGATTTTGGAGTTGGGATTTACTTTCACGAAGCCGCTGCCGAACTGATGGCCTTCGGAGATATTGATCAGCCAGGCGTCGTATTCGGCGCCGTGCTGCCCGAGCGCCAGCAGCTCTTCGAGCATGATCGTGACCTTTACGCCATTGGGGGTGCCCTGCGAATACAGCTGGAGCGGATGGCGGCCGACCGGCAAATCCTTATCGTGCGTCGGACCCGCAATCGGGCGATTGATGCTGGCGAACTGGCCACCGCCCGGCTTGTCCCAGGACCAAACCTTCGGGGGCGTGTACTCCGTCATCGCTCAAGCTCCTCAAACGCGGTGTCATGCTCGCAACGCGACTACAATTCGCGATCGCCATCACTTCAATGGTTCAGTTCGAAATAACGTCACTCGCAGTCCCCCGTGCGAGACGGGTCCGGCGGGTGGCAGGAACGGCAGGCCGGTCGCTTTGGCAAGCGATGCCTCACTCGTGATGAGGCCAACTCTCCAACCGCCGAACCGGTTCAGCAGCGTCTTTCCCAGCGAGCGATATAACGGCTGGAGGTTATCCCTGTCGCCGATCCGGTCGCCATAGGGAGGATTGACGATGACCAGGCCGGGCGGGCCGCTGGGCGCTGTCAATTCGGTAACAGCGAGTTGCTGAAATTCTGTGATCTCAGAAACACCGGCGCGCTCCGCGTTGGCGTGGCTCATGCGGATCGCTCCGGCATCGAGGTCGCTGCCGAAAAACCGGAACGTGGGTTTAGTCACATTGGCCGTCGCCTTGAGACTCCTCCAAGCTGCTTCGTCGAAGGTCGCCAATTGTTCGAAGGCAAAGCGTCGCGAGCGTCCGGGCATCAAGCCGGCCGCGATTTCTGCGGCTTCAATGATGAAGGTTCCGGATCCGCACATGGGATCGACGACGGGCTCGGTTCCAACGTATCCGCATTGGTGCAGGAAAAGCGATGCCAGCGTTTCCCGCATCGGCGCCTTGTTGACGGCTTCCTTATGCCCGCGCTTATGCAGGGACTCGCCGGAAGTATCGACGGCGATGGTGCAGAGATCGTCGTCAATGCGGGCTTTGATGATGACTTCAGCGTCCGCCGAAAGCGGCGCGCCCAATTCCTCGCGGATCGCTTTTTCAATGCGTTGAGCCGCGGCGCCCGAA
>JAEWCT010000134.1 GCA_023390485.1 Pseudomonadota bacterium | reverse complement strand
GCGTTGACCATGTCATGATCGGGCCGGATACTCCTATCTTAACGTGGGAGGGCGCTGCGATCAGAGCGGTGCCGGGCGAGCATGGTCCGATCGATGTCGAAAACTTGCAGCATATGGTTCGCCGTCGTGGCGATCGGGGTGTCGCTCCTGGCGCCTTTGAGTTCGGTAAAAGCTGCCGAATCGGCTTTTGCGACGAAAGCGCCGCGCGCCGTCCTTATGGATGCGGAATCGGGCGCGATCCTGTTCCAGCAGAATGCCGACGAGCTGGCGCCGCCCGCGAGCATGAGCAAGTTGATGACGCTGGCCGTGCTTTTCCGCGCGATCAAGGAAGGCCGCATCAACAAGACCGACGAATTCATCATGAGCGTCAATGCGTGGCGGAACGGCGGGGCGCCATCGGGCACATCGGCGATGATGGTGCCGGTGAACACCAAGGCGACGGTCGATGAGCTCATTCAAGGCATCGCAGTGCAGTCCGGCAACGACGCAGCGATGTGTGTTGCGGAAGGCATGGCTGGGACGGAAGCAGCCTTTGCGCGCATGATGAATGACGAGGCGCGCCGCATCGGACTGGTCAAATCGACATTCGCCAACGCGACGGGACTTGAAGCGCCAAACCATCTGATGACGGCGCGCGAGCTCGCCATGCTGGCGCGCTACCTCATCACCGAATATCCGGATTTCTATCCCGTCTTCGGACAGAAGGAATTCCTGTATCGGAAGCACAAGTTCATCAATCGCAATCCGCTGCTGTTTTTGAATATCGGCGCCGATGGCCTGAAGACCGGCCACACGGCAATCGCCCGCTACGGTCTCGTCGGGTCAGCGGTGCAGGAAGGTAAGCGCCTGATCGTCGTCGTCAGCGGTCTCGAGAAAGCCGATCAGCGCAAGGACGAGGCCGCTAAGCTTCTCGAATGGGGTTACCGCTCGTTCAGCGCGGTCAAGGTCTTCGACGACGGCGAGATTGTCGGCAAGGCAAGGGTCTGGGGCGGCAAGACCTGGTATGTGCCGCTCGCGCCGAAGGGCGATGTGATGTTTACGATGCCGAAATATCCAGCGGCGCAAAAACTCTCTGCGGAAATCGTCTATAAGGCGCCCTTGAAGCCCCCGGTGAAGAAGGGCGATCAGGTCGCGATACTTAAAATTACAAGTACCAGCAGTGCGTCGACCGAAGTGCCGCTCTACGCGACGGAAGACGTGGTCAATGGCGGCATCGTGCGGCAGGGCGTCGATTCGCTTGTTCTGATGGCCTTGCGCCGCCTAGCGCTCTAGATTACCCGCCGGGAATAGAGGCGAACCATGAAACGCGGAAAATTCATCACATTCGAGGGCGGGGAAGCGGCTGGCAAGTCGACCCAGGCGAAACGCCTGGCAGAGCGGCTGGAACGTGCCGGTATCTCGGTCGTCGTCACGCGCGAACCGGGCGGTACGCCGGTCGGCGAGGACGTGCGCGATCTCATCATGAGGGATCGCCCGACCGATCCCGTCACGGAGCTGCTGCTGTTTGCTGCGGCGAGAGCCGAGCATGTGACGTCTGTCATCCGGCCTGCGCTCGACGATGGAACGTGGGTGATCTCGGACCGCTTCATGGACTCGACGCGTGTCTACCAGGGCAAACTCTATGGCCTGGAGCCGGAGTTCATCGCTCAGCTCGAGCGCTACACGGTGGCGCCGGATTATCCGGATCTCACGTTGATCCTCGATCTGCCGGCAAGTGCCGGTGTCGAGCGGGCGCAGCTGCGCGGCACGCTTTCGCGCTACGACGCCGAACGCATCGAGACGCATGAAACCTTGCGCGAGGGCTTTCTCGAGATTGCCGATGCGGAGCCGTTACGCTGCGTGCTGATCGATGCCAGTCTGTCGGTTTCGAGCGTCGAGACGGCGGTTTGGCAGGCGGTATCGGCGCATCTGCTGGCCGAGGCCAATTGATGGCGCGGGCTCCGCTCGCCGCCGATGTCGAGGTCCTTCCCGAGGCCGACCGGCTCGACGACTTTCCGCATCCGAGAGAAACGCGGGCTCTCTATGGTCAGGAGGGAGCGCAATCGATTTTCGCCGAAGCGCTGGCCGGCGAACGCATGCATCACGCGTGGCTTCTTTCGGGGCCGGCCGGTGTCGGCAAGGCGACGCTCGCCTATCAGGTCGCGAAGGCTGCGCTTGCGGAACCGGAAGAGCGCGATCTTTTCGGGCAGGGCCTCGCGATCGAACCCGACTCGCGAACGGACCGGCAGGTGCGGGCGCTTTCGCATCCGTCGTTGATGATGATCAGGCGTCCGTTCGATCAGAAGACGAAGCGGTTTCCGCAGAGCATTCCGATCGACGAAGTCCGCAAGGTCAAAAACTTTCTTGCGCACAGCGCCACGGGGCGGGGGCGGCGCGTCGTCATCGTCGATACGGCAGACGAACTCAATCAGAACGCGGCGAACGCGCTGTTGAAGTCGCTTGAGGAGCCGCCGCCGCGAACGATTTTCTTGATGACGACATCCGCGCCCGGCCGGCTGCTTGCGACAATCAGGTCACGCTGCCGGACGATCCAGATGGGTCCGCTCGCCGAAAGCGATTTGAAGCGCGCGGCAGCGCAGGCGCTCACGGCGGCCGGCAAAGCCGTTCCCGAACAGCACGAGTGGGAAACGCTCGCGCCTCTCGCCGAGGGTAGCGTCGGCCGAGCGCTTATTTTGCTCGGCGGTGGCGGTCTCGCTCTTCAGTCCCGGATTGACCAGATGCTTTCGGGCCTGCCGCGGCTCGACCTGAAGACGGTTCATGCCATTTCGGACGAACTGCAACCGGCGGCACAAGACCGCAAGTTTCAGCTCTTCATGGATCTTCTGCAAACGTCCCTGGCGCGTCTTATTTCCGCTGCCGCCACCGGAAAGGGGCCGGAACGGGACGTTCAGCTCGCAAAACGGCTTATCGGCGAGGGCCGCCTTGCCACTTTTGCCGAGCTATGGGAAACACTGGCCCGCGAAAAGGCTGATGTCGTCTCCCTCAACCTTGATCGCAAATCGCTCATCCTCGGAACTTTCGCGCGCCTCGAGGCGGCGAGCCGCGGTTGAGGCGGGTGCGGTCGCATCCTGCGATTGCGATAACGAAAGATACCGAGAGTGGCGGAAAAATTTTACATCACGACGCCGATTTTCTACCCCAACGGCAAGCCGCATATCGGCCACGCCTATAC
>JAEWCT010000085.1 GCA_023390485.1 Pseudomonadota bacterium | reverse complement strand
GCATTGGCGAGAACGCCACCCGCGCTTTCGCGCATGTCGAAGTAATCCAGGGCGCGGGTAATGTAGAGATAGCTGTTGGCATCGAAGCGATCGACAAACGTCGATCCCTGATGACGGAGATAGCGCTCGACCTGGAACTCGGCGTTGAACGAGAACGACAGCGACGACCGGTCCTGCAAGTTGCGGCCGAATTTTCGATGCAGCGCTTCTTCCGAAAGGTATGTGATATGCGCGGCCATACGCGCGACTGCGAGACCGTTCTTGGGCACAGTCCCAGCAGCATAATAGTTGCCGCCCGACCATTCGGGGTCGGCCATGACCGCCTGCCGGCCGACCTCGTGAAACGCGATGTTCTGAGAGGAATGCCAGGCCGCCGTCGCAATCGGTACGGCGGCGAACACGCGATCCTTGTAGCGCGACGCCCACTCGAGAACCTGCATACCGCCCATCGAGCCGCCGATCACCGCGAACAGCTGGTCGACACCCAGATAGTCGATAAGACGCGCCTGCGCTTCGACCATGTCGCCGACGGTGATGACCGGAAAGGTGAGGCCGTAGGGCGTGCCCGTCTTCGGATTGATCGATGCCGGACCTGTCGAGCCCATGCAGCCGCCGACGACGTTCGAGCAGATGACATAGAACCGGTCCGTGTCGATTGGCTTCCCCGGACCGACCATGCTGTTCCACCACCCCGGCTTGCCGGTGATGGGGTGGCGGCTCGCGACGTACTGATCGGCTGTTAGCGCGTGGCAGATCAAAATTGCGTTGGACTTCGCCGCATTGAGTTCGCCATAGGTCTCATAGGCGATGGAGAACGGCGCCAGATCCTGCTGGCAGGCAAGGCGGAGAGGCGCGCTGGCGTCGAAATGCACGACCGGGCTCGACGGCGTATCCACCTGGGGATGCCGCCGCGAGACAGGGGCAGCAAGATTGGGTGAGGCGCCAGTCATCGTATCGGTTCGATGTCCAAGGATCTAAACGGTCGGGCGGGCTTGCTAGGCTGGCCGCAGATAAAGTCAACTTTAATCTTTGATTTCAAGTGGTGAAGACCCTATCAATGCGCCCGAAATCGACAAGACCGTTCAAAAATTCGAGATAGTATATGGTGGTTACTGCGCCAATTGCACGTCCTGGCATCCTTGACATTGCCGCTTACGTCCCCGGCGAAAGCAAGGCGGGCGGCGTTTTGCCCCCGGTTAAGCTATCGTCGAACGAAACACCTCTTGGGGCCAGCCCTGCGGCAATCGCGGCCTTCAAGATGGCAGCGGGCGAGCTTGAGCGCTATCCCGACGGTCAGGCGACCTTGCTTCGCGACG
This sequence comes from Pseudomonadota bacterium, assembly GCA_023390485.1. Classification (GTDB taxonomy): domain Bacteria; phylum Pseudomonadota; class Alphaproteobacteria; order Rhizobiales; family Hyphomicrobiaceae; genus Hyphomicrobium_B. The sequence goes on along the minus strand of JAEWCT010000085.1, from coordinate 9,557 downwards.
CCATCGCCCGGCGTTATGGGCTCGATGCGCGCCGCATCGTCTGCGGATCGGGCTCGGACGAGCTTTTAGGCCTCTTGGCGCGCGGCTACCTCGGTCCCGGCGACGAGGCAATTTACACCGCGCACGGCTTCCTCGTTTACCGCATCGCGATTCTGACGAACGGCGCGACGCCGGTCGTGGCGCCCGAACGCGACCTGAAGACGGACGTCGATGCTATACTCGCAGCCGTCACGCCGAAGACCCGCGTCGTCTTTATCGCCAACCCGAACAACCCGACGGGCACATACATCCCGATCGAGGAAGTGCGCCGCCTGCGCGCCGGGCTACGAGGCGACATCCTGCTTGTGCTCGACGCCGCCTATTCCGAGTACGTCAGCAAGAACGATTACGAGGCCGGACTCGAACTCGTCGCCACGACCGCCAATACGGTCATGACGCGCACGTTCTCGAAGATCTACGGGCTCGCCGCGCTCCGAATCGGTTGGGCCTATTGCCCACCCGAGGTCGCCGACGTGCTCAATCGCATCCGTGGCCCCTTCAATCTGTCGTCTCCGGCGATTGCCGCAGGCGCCGCCGCGATCGAGGACATCGAGCACATGGAGCGCGCCAGGCTTCACAACGACAAATGGTTGCCATGGGTCGTGGGTGAGCTTGAGAAGCTCGGTCTCGCCGTGACGCCGAGCGTTGCCAACTTCGTGCTCATCCACTTCGATGGCATCAAAGGAAAAACGGCATCCGAAGCTGACGAGTTCCTGAAGGCCAACGGCATCATCGTGCGCAAAGTCGGTGCTTACGGTTTCCCGAACGCGCTCCGCATGACGATCGGATCCGAAAGCGACAACAAACGCGTCATCGAAGCGCTCGCCCGTTACCTGAAGGGCGCGGCTTGATGGCCAAACCGGAAAGTATGACCGTGAGCACGACCAAGCCGATGTTCAAGCGTCTGGCGCTGATCGGCATTGGCCTCATCGGCTCGTCGATCAGCCACGCAGCGCGTCGCGCTGGGCTCGTCGGCGACATCGTCGGCTGCGCGCTTGCACCCGAGACGCGTGCCAGGGCAGAAGAACTCGGCCTCGTCCGAAAGGCATACGCCGACCCAATTGACGCCGTGAAAGGCGCCGATCTCGTCATCCTCTGCACGCCCGTCGGCGCCTACAAGAAAATCGCCGAAGCGATCGGACCGCACCTCGAACCGGGAGCGATCGTCTCCGACGTCGGCTCGGTGAAGGCCGCGCCCATCAATGACATCGCGCCGCACATTCCTGCGGGCGTTCACTTCATTGCCGGACATCCGATCGCAGGAACCGAGCAGTCCGGCCCTGATGCCGGCTTCGCCGAACTCTTCGACGGACGCTGGTGCATCCTGACACCGGGCGACGAGGCTGATCCCGCAGCGCTCGCAAAACTGGAAGAGTTCTGGCGAAAGCTCGGCTCGAATGTCGAGATCATGACGCCCGAGCATCACGACTTGGTGCTCGCGATCACGAGTCACGTTCCGCACTTGATCGCCTACAACATCGTCAACACGGCGGCCCATCTCGAGCGCGTGACCGACAGCGAGGTCATCAAGTTCTCGGCCGGCGGCTTTCGCGATTTCACGCGCATCGCCGCTTCCGATCCGGTGATGTGGCGCGATGTCTTTTTGAATAACAAAGACGCCGTGCTCGAAATGCTCGGCCGTTTCGCGGAGGACCTCACCGCTCTGCAACGCGCAATCCGTTTTGCCGACGGCGACACGTTGCAACGTCTCTTTACCGAAGCGCGCGCGATCCGGCGCGGGATCATTCAAGCTGGCCAGGATACGGCGCAGCCTGACTTCGGCCGGTCCCCTGCCCGTACGAAGGACAGCTCGAACTGAAGTGCTATCGCTCGGCGTTTAAGCCGAGTGCGGTTCTGTCAGGAACTGCGCCGTGATGAGATCAGCCTCGACCGCTTCTGCTTCCTGCGACGAGGATGCGAGCAGGTGCACGTGAACTTCATCGGCGCCGAGCGCTGCCGAATGTTGGCGGATCTCCGCGAGGTTCTGCGTCGGGCAGCGATTGGCGAGACGGCCGATCGCGAGCACCGTGCGCCGTGAGCGGTCGCTCCGGCGGACGAGAATGTAGTTGGCGTCTTCCAACGTCGGGCAGTCGAAGAGGCTGTAGACGGTGTGCACGTAGCGTTTGCCCGACGCGCCGGTCCAGAAATGAAATCTCGGCGGAGCTTCAGGAAGCGGTGTTCCCAAGTTCGCCAGCAGAGCGGGTTCGGCCGCCTGCCGGTTAGCTCGGAACGCAGCAAGCTGAATAATTTCGGCACTCATAACGCACACCTCTTATCGGCGACACTGACCGATTACTGCTTTTCATCCAGTGATACCCGCCCGGCCGTGAGGAATGGTGAACTTTGGTCCGAAAATTTGACGCGATTGCCCCATCCGCGCCTCGATGGTCAATGAAGTGTTGAGAACGGAGCGGATTGCAAACACTCCGTCCGAGTATGCGCGGTTCATCGGCGCAAACGTCAACGCGCGTTAGCAATTTGAGGTGCGGGCGGGCGCAGGAAGAGGTTCCGGCCGCATTGGTATTGTTAATCGCCGTGCACTAGCCGCAACGCGAATAATCGCAATCGGCGCAGGTCCAGCAGCCTTCAATATGCCTTAAAGCCCGCTCTCCGCATTTGGGGCAAATGCGGGCCGTGGCGATTGCGGAAACATGTTCCTGCAGCCCCGGAGCCCCGTCCCCGGCAATCCGTTGCACCGCTGCGATAGGCTGGCGTTTCGAAGTGTCGTCGCGGACCTCGTCGTCACGGCTGAGAAACCCGATGTGAATCATATGCTGTTCGATGACGTCGCCAATGGCCGCCAGCAGGCTCGGAACGTAACGCCCGCCCATCCAGCGGCCACCCTCCGGATCGAAAACCGCCTTTAACTCTTCGGCAACGAACGTGACGTCGCCACCGCGGCGGAACACGGCGCTGATCATGCGCGTCAGCGCGACCGTCCAGGCATAGTGCTCGAGGTTTTTCGTGTTGATGAAGACCTCGAACGGCCGCCGCCGTCCATCGCGGATAATGTCGTTGATCGTCACGTAAAGCGCATGCGCGCTCGCTGGCCATTTGATCTTGTAGGTCACGCCTTCGAGCGCCGCATCGCGCTCGAGCGGCTTCGTCATATAGACGACATCGCCCGACCTTGCAGGATCTTCGATGGCTCTGGGCATCGACGCTTGCCGAACGGCCGGAAGCTCGCCGGCCGGAACCTCGGCTTCGACCGGGCTATCGCTCTGACGCGAGAGAACGGCGCCTGTAATCGCATTGGGCCGGTAGGTCGTGCAGCCTTTGAGACCGAGATCGAAAGCTTCCGCATAAATGTCTTCGAACTGTTCGAAGGAAATGTTCTCCGGGCAATTGATCGTTTTCGAAATTGCGCTGTCGACGTAAGGCTGCAGCGCGGCCTGCATCGCGATGTGCTGGACGGGCGATAGCATATCGGCGGTGACGAACGCCTCCGGCAATACCGCGCCTTCTCCCGATAGCGCTCGAAATTTGCGGTAGGCGTAATCCTCGACGGTTTCTTCGCTCGCCGTTTGTCCAGCTTGGAGAACGCGGCGCCGGTAGACGAAATCGAAAACCGGCTCGATGCCGCTCGATACATTGCCCGCCAGAAGCGAGATCGTCCCGGTCGGGGCGATCGATGTAATGCAGCCGTTGCGGATGCCATGCGCCGCGATCGCCTCGCGCACGTCGGCGTCGAGCCGCAACACGTTCGGACGCGCGCCGAAAGCCTCCGCATCGTAAAGCGGAAACGCACCCTTCTCGGCGGCAAGAGCGGCGCTCGCGCGATAGGCGGCATTCTGTATAGCCGCCATCCATTCGGCGGCCTTTTCGCGCGCGGCCGGACTGCCGTAAGGAAGACCGAGAAAAATCAGAGCATCCGCCAGCCCCGTGATACCGAGACCGATGCGGCGCTTCGCACGCGCTTCCTGCGCCTGCGCTTCGAGGGGATAACGCGAAATATCGATGATGTTGTCGAGAAAGCGGACAGCCGTTGAGACGCGCGCTTCGAGCTTGTTGCGGTCGATGCCGGCCGCAGGCGTAAATGCATGCTCGACGAGGCGCGCAAGATTAATCGACCCTAAGAGACAAGCGCCATAGGGAGGAAGCGGTTGCTCGCCGCACGGGTTCGTCGCCGAGATCGTCTCGCAATATTCGAGATTGTTGGCGGCATTCACCCGGTCGATGAAGATGACACCCGGCTCCGCGTAATCGTAGGTCGCGCGCATGATCTTGTCCCAAAGCGCGCGCGCTTCGACCGTCTTGTAGACCTTGCCTTCGAAAACGAGATCCCACGACGCGCCACGCTTGACGGCACTCATGAACGCGTCGGTCACCAGAACTGAAAGGTTGAAATTCCTGAGCCGCTGCGCATCTGCCTTCGCTGCGATGAATGCCTCGATATCGGGATGATCGCACCGGAGCGTCGCCATCATCGCGCCGCGCCTCTGGCCAGCCGACATGATCGTCCGGCACATCGCGTCCCAGACATCCATGAAGCTGACGGGCCCCGAGGCGTCCGCGCCAATGCTTTTGACGGGAGCGCCCTGCGGCCGAAGCGTCGAGAAATCATGACCGATGCCGCCGCCCGCCTGCATCGTCAGCGCCGCTTCTTTGACGTTCTCGAAAATGCTGGAAAGGTCGTCGCCGATGCGGCCAAGAACGAAGCAGTTGAACAGGGTGACATTTCTGTCAGTGCCGGCCCCCGCGAGGATGCGCCCGGCTGGCTGAAAGCCGAAGTCGGCCACCGCATCATAAAAGGCGCTGGCCCAGGCCTCTCGGCTGTCGGGCTTCTCGACCGAGGCCGCAGCGTTCGCGATCCGCCGGAAGGTATCCTCCAACGTCTTGTCAGCCGCCGCCGAGGGCGATCCGGCAAAGCGATATTTGCGCCGCCAAATGGCGTCGGAAATGGCTGGCAAATCTGACAAAATCGCGCTCATCAAGGTGCTCGGGATATAGGTACGAAATCCCCCGTTTTCAAATCTTGTTCACTATATGTTCTTGATGCAGCGTTGTCAATCGCGAAGCACACTACGGCACGAAAAATGCCGCCAGCCTGAGCGCCGGGGTACCCGAACGACAAGCCGACGGCACTGACGTCTTCTGAAATCTCCGCGCTTAGAGCTTGCAGAGCGTTGCTTCGCCCTTGCACTGCCAGCCGATGGTTCCGGCACTGCACTTGTAATGGCGCGGACCGAACGAATAGCCGGGCGTACCATTGCCGGATACCCAGGTGAAATAGATGCTCCAATCGGTCGCCTGCAGCAGGGCGGCGTCGACTTGGAAATGCGCGAGATCCTCGGTGAGGGCGACGCCTTCTGCGGCTTTCTTGAAACAGCTTTTGGCCTCAGCCGGCGCGGCTGCCATGGCAGCGCCTCCGACGGCGAGAACGGCCCACATCAATCGGGCGGCAGTGCGCATTTGGATATCTCCATGCTTGGAAATAGATGAGAACTCAACCGTGCCATATCGGCGGGGCGTCCGCGTACAACAAACCATGGTTGTGACGCGGATTCCCGCCCCGTTGCGGCATCCGCACATCATCCGCGTCTGGGGATCCTGAAAACGTCAGCCGGCGTGCGCGCGCCGATAGGCGAGGGCAAGCGGTGGCGGAGAGGGAGCTCTTGCAGCTTCTTCGATCAGCTGTGTGCTCGCCGCTTCGATCGCAGATTCGATACGCGAACGAAATTCAGCACGCGGCAACCCGGGCGGTAGCGGCGGCAAAAACTCGACGACGATCGTCCCAGGATATCGCCAAAGGCTCCGGCGCGGCCAAAAGAGACCCGAGTTCAGCGCAAGTGGAACGGTGACGACACCGAGGGCCTCATAAAGGGCAACGTATCCCGGCTTATAATCGGGGGGCGCGCCAGGCACCGTGCGCGTCCCTTCCGGGAAGATGACGACCTCTCGATTGATGCTGATGCGTTGACGCGCGTCGCGGATCATCGACTTGAGCGCTGCCGAAGCCTTCTCGCGTTTGACGAGAATGTGCTCGAACTTCACGCAGAACCAGCCGTAGAACGGAATCCACTTCAACTCGTCCTTGAGAACGATCGCCGGGTCACGAAAGAGCGAAATGAGGCCGAAGGTATCCCATGCCGACTGATGCTTGGAGATGACCAGACATCCCGTCTTCGGCAAATTTTCGTGGCCGCGAACTTCGAGCTTCGTCCCGCAGATCAAATCGAGCAGCCAGACGCAGGTTCGCCCATGCACCTCGAGCCCCTTCATCGCCCACGGGCGCGGCCCGATGAGCAGCCAGGAGCCGAGCACGAGATAAAGCGCCGTAACGACGTAGAAGACGACGAAATAGATAAGCGACCGCGCGATGACCAGCGCGCCTGGCCGGGGCAGGGTTTGGTCCATTGTGCTGTCAGCCATCGACGCGCTTCTGCGGCATGATCGCGACCGATTGCCCGTCATGCCAGTCGATGACGCGCTGCGCGGTGAGACGCGCGACGGCCGGAAGAAATTTCAGATATTCGGAAAGCAGCACCCTCGTCGTAGCAACGTGCAGCCACCAGGCGGTTTCCGGAAAGCGTTTCGGAGTGACGGCGTAGGGGAGCAGCGTGACGCCCGGCATGACGAGAGCGAGCTCGGCGAGGCTGCGCGGCATGTGATAGCGTGACGTCACGATAATGAGCTTCGTATAGCTGTTCGTATTGGCCCACGTTCTCGTCTCATCGGCATTGCCGACCGTATCGAGCGCTTCGTATCCGAGATCGACGCAGCAATTGAAAAGATGACTATCGATTTTGACGATGCGCTGCATCTCTTCGCGGCTGACTTTGCGGTTGACCCCCGAGATGAGCATCCGCTTCGCGCGGCCTTCGCTCATCAGCTTCGCACCTGCCTCGATCCGATTGTCGCCGCCCGTCAGAACCACGATGCCGTCCGCTTTGTCGAGGTTGGCGGCATCGTCGCGGGTGACCGAAACCGCAAACAGCACGAAGCCAAATGCCAACGCGGCGGCGCCGAGCGTCAGCAAGAGAACCAGCGCGTGAGAGACCTTTTTCATTCGCGGGATGTACGAGTTCGTGTCGCCTGTCTGTCCATGGATCAGCGGTACGAAGTGTAACCGATTTGAACCGGTCACGCAGCCTCCCGCCGTTCAGTCTCGGCGTTGCCCTACACGAAATCGCGCGCGTTGGCACGCGGCTCGGAGCGACATTTTTCGGCAGTGGCCGCTAGTGTTGCCCATTCAGGATGCGATAGACGCCGACGCGGGATGTCACCATGCAGAGCCCGGCTATGGTTACGACGACAAATCCCAGAATGACGTAGCCGAGTGCATCGAGCGCTCCCGTACCGATCAGGCGTTGCATCTCGACGGCGCTTACGGCCCCCCCGCCCAGCAACTCCGTAATCGCTGGCATACAAATGAAAACCAGCATGGCGCAGCTCGCGCCGACGATGCCGGCCTTGATCCCGAGCCTTAAGAAGTGCTTCTCGAATTCACGGGCAATGAACCTATCGGTCGCGCCGACAAAATGCAGGACCTCGACGATCTCTCGGTTTGAGGCCATGGCGCTGCGCGTCGCCGATACGATGATGGCAGTCGTCGCCGCGCCGACAAGTACAAGGATCGCAATCCCACCCAACGCCAGCGATCGCGTAACGGCCCGGATCTGCGCCTGCCAGCGCCGGTGGTCGTCGAGCGAAGCACCTTTAAAATCCCGTCCGAGAGCAGATCCGATTTCGGCGAGATCAGGCGGATCAGCCCGGTTGACCTCAACCGCCACCAGACGTGGCACCGGAAGCGACTTCAGCGCGTCCGCCGAACCGAGCCACGGCTGCAGAAGCGCCGCCGATTGATCGAGGCTCAAGGCGTTGACGCTCGCAACGCCCCGCTGCTTCTTCAGATAGGCCACGACGTCCGTGACGACTTTGTCGATGTCGCCGTTTTCTTGCGGGGTGACCTGAACCGTAACCTCGCTCGCGATGTCGTTGAGCCAGGCGTCGGAGGATTCCTTGATCATCCAAACCGCGCCTGAGGTGAGGCAGGCGAGGAAGCACATGATGCCGATGACGAGCGTCAGCGACCGGCCGGTGACCGAGCCCGGCGGCACGACCGGAGCCGTCACCTTCATTTTGCGCGCCCGGTCGCGGTCACGCGCCGGAGGCTTGAGATTGCGTTGCGGATCTTCCGCCGTCACCGTCTGTTCGGTGTCGCCATACTGCGGCGGATAGCCTCCCGTGCGTGCGGTCACGCCCGTAGTCGGCTCGTCATAGGGATCGTAGGCCGGCAGCGGCATTGCTGGCTCGACACGTCCGGGGAAGCGGCTAGATGATCCGGACATGGCCCTTGTGCACCTCAATGCGCGGCGCCTTGAACTGCCGCATCAGCTGATGATCATGCGTCGCAATCACGACGGAGGTGCCGAGCCTGTTCAGCTCGACAAACAGCCGGAGAAGGCGCCGGGCCATCTGCGGATCGACGTTTCCTGTCGGTTCGTCGGCGAGGAGAACTTCCGGCTTTCCGATGACCGCCGGGCGATGGCCGCGCGTTGCTTCTCGCCGCCCGACAGCACGGAAGGATTAACATACATCCGGTCACCGAGCCCAACCCATTGCAACAGGTCCGTGACGTCTTCCCGGTAGTCGGACGGCTTCTTGCCGATCACCTGCAGCGGCAGCGCAACATTCTCCCAGACCGTCAAATGGTCGAGCAGCCGGAAATCCTGAAAGACGATGCCGATGCGCCGCCGCATCTGGGCGCGCTTCTGCGGCCGGACTTTCGTGACATCCTCGCCGAACATGCGGATTTCGCCGCGGTTCGGATGCAGCGACATGAACATCAGCCGGAGCAGCGATGACTTCCCCGCCCCGGATTCCCCATGCAAAAAGTGAAAGGAACCTGGCCGCAGATGGAACGTCACATCCTGCAGCACCTCAGGCCCTCTGTCGTATTTCAGTCCGACATTCGTCAAGCGAATCAAGAGGTATTTGCCTTGACAGTGGATATTCGAAGCACTTTGCGAAGCCCGCAACGTATAGACACGTCGCAGACACAATGATCAATCGATTACGATTGTGGCGCGGTCGTGTACACAGGATCCTTCAGGGTCCAGCCCGACGATCGCCCTGAACGACAGGATGTCCAAATGCCCGATTCAAACGCCAAGCTGACGATCGAAACAATTTTTTCTGCTGAGGATATTGGCGCTCGTCTCCGGGTCCTTGCCGCCGAAATCGCGGCCAAAGCCCCCCAGAACCTTCTGGTTGTGCCCGTTCTCAAGGGCAGTTTCGTCTTCGCAGCCGATCTGCTGCGGGCCCTCTATGCCGCCGGCCTCGCGCCGGAAGTCGATTTCCTGACGCTTTCGAGCTACCGGAAAAGCCGGGAATCGTCGGGCCAGGTGACGATTCTGCGCGATTTGGATCTCGACGTTCAGGACCGGCACGTCATTCTGATCGACGATGTTCTCGATTCCGGCCGTACGCTGGCTTTTGCCAAGGATTTGATTTCGGCCCGCGGCGCGACGCGCATCGAAACGTGCGTATTGCTCGACAAGAAGGCACCGCGCGCC
>JAEWCT010000030.1 GCA_023390485.1 Pseudomonadota bacterium | reverse complement strand
GAGGAAGCGTCGGGCTTGGATCGAAAGCGGAAGCAATGCCGAACACAGTGAGGCCGATAGTCAGAATAGCGCCTCTGCCAAGAAAGTTGGACGGTATGGTAAGTGTTTATAAACACTTGGCGATCCCGGCTGGATTCGAACCAGCGACCCTCTGCTTAGAAGGCAGATGCTCTATCCAACTGAGCTACGGGATCCTCGGCGCAGTCTATACGCGGAAATGGCTGGCGTATGAAAGACCCCTCTTCAACGCAGGTACGGGCGCGAGACGACCGTTGCGCACCTGGATTTGCGCTCTGCTCCTGTCAGGTGGCCAAATTTTCTGGACCGGCCTTCGCATTGGCCGACCACCATGTCTAGGCGCCTGCGAAAACGGGCCGCCAACGTCGCCGTCAACAGCCCGTCCGGAATTACGTCAGATCCGCGTCGCTACGCTCGTCGAACGAGGCGCGCGACAAACAGCAGTATTATCGCTCCAATAGCCGCAGCAATGACCTCGCCGACGATTCCGCCACCCAGGCGAATACCGAGGAAGGGAAACAACCAGCCGGCGATAAACGCTCCGATGCTACCGACGATGATATCTCCGCCCAAGCCGAAGCCACCACCACTCATTATTAGCCCAGCCAGCCAACCGGCAACGGCGCCGATTATCAGCCAGACAATCAATGCTTGGGGATCCATTTTTTATTTCTCCCTGTCAGCACGCTCACGAATCGTGAAACGCCTATCATCATCCGCGTCAAATCGTCCGCTGGCAAGTTGCTCCTCGTTTTCTCGGGTTTAGCGAACTCTGTTTGTCCTGAATGTTTTGGCGAGCGGCGGAAATGCATTGTTTTTGCAAGCGATTTGAAAATGCCGCCGGTCTTAGCTGAGGGGAGCGTTGATCGAGCCTTCCCGCAAGGCGGCGGCAACTCGTTCGGCCAGTTACCTGGATGCCTGACTTTTCCTTGCGAGCCACGAGCCCAGTTCTGCAAAATCAGCCGCGCCGGAGAATGCTGTCGCCGTTCCGTCGCCGGCGATGAGGCGCGTATATGGCAGCTCGCCCATCCAATCGGGACTGACAGCGAACCTCAGCTTTTCCTCGAATCCCTTTCCGAGAGCATAACTCGGCACGGAGGCAAGTCCCGCCTTCTGAAGCGCCGGGCCGATTTGCTCGGGTCGAGCACCGCGCTGATCCCAGTTGACCAGAATGACAGTGGCGTCGGGATGCGCGCGCGCGAACGCACCCCACTCGCTCAGCTCTGCCATGCAGTTGCTACAGGTCAGCCCCCAGAAGTGGATGATCAATGGGCCACCCTTATGGGCGTCGCGGATCTCGTTCAGCGTTGCCGCCTCGAACGGACGCGGTCCCTCCCCGCTTAACGCCGGTCTCGCTAGCGGCAAGACGGCGACGATCGACGCAACGATTATCGAAGCGAGCCTCATGATTGCGGTTCCAATGGGATGAGCCGATAGCCCTCTTGTAGTGTCTGCCAGGACAGATAGGCGCCCGCCGGGCTTGCGATCAGCAGCGGATGGTCGGACGTATCGTGCGTCATCGCCACGGAGCGCGGGGAGCTCCATGTCTTTCCGGAATCGCGTGACGTCATCACGTCGACGGTCGTCATCGCGCCGTCAAAAGATTTGTAGGCGAGATAGACAACGCCGTGCGCCGCCAGAACATAGGGGCGCGATGTCTGCGCGTCGGGATCGCCAAGTCGCAGCGGCGTCGAGAACGTTTTTCCGCCGTCTTCAGAATGCGCATAATAGAGGCCCTTCAATTTTCGGCCGAGCGCAAACCAAGTCGCGTGGTAGACGCTATCCGGACCTATTGCGAGGCTCGGGCCCTGGTGCGGGCAGGCGTCGATCTTCGCATCGTCGTCGCTGACGCGGTAGAGCGGACCCGGCGTCTTCTCGTCCGTAAACGTGATGGTGGCATGGTCGCGAATGCCGCCTTCGAAGATATTCCGAAAGATAACGACGGGCCTTCCCGGCCCCGCAAAGGCAACGCCGATGCGGCAGCACTCGCAGGAATTATCGCGCGCGATCTTGGCTGTTTGAAGCGATCCGCCCGGCTTGTCGTCCCAAGCGAAGGCGAGCGCGGCCCCGGCATAGGGTTTGCCATCCTTCTTCGCCCGCGCTGCGTTGCGCTTGTCTATCCAGGCGACGAACGCGCGCCCATTCTGATCGAGCGCGGCCGTCTCGAAGCGCTGGCTCGGAGAGCCCGATGTAATCGGCTGCACGGCGCCGAATGTCTTTCCGCCGTCACTCGAGCGAACGATAAACGCGTGGCCGTTATACTTCTCATCGCGCGAGGCATAGGTGACGACGACCTGACCTGCATTCCCGATGGCGATCTTCGGGCGGGCGTCCGGTCCTTCGTCGAGCTGCAATTCCGTTTTTGGAAGCGTTACAGGCTCGGCGAATGTTTTGCCGAGATCGATCGAGCTCGCGACCGACACGCGTCCGCCCGCGCTCCATGTCACCCATAATTTTCCATCAGGACCAAAGGCGCCTGTCGCAACGCTGGCGCACGCGAGCCCAGTCGTATTGCAGGCGGTCGCGGGCGGCGAATGATGCATCTGCTTCATGTCGTCGTGCGGAAACGCGGAGCCCGTTCCGAGAACCCATGACGCAAAAAACAGTGCCGCGGCTTGAAGCTTTTTCCGCATGGCTCAAAACCTCACTTTCATTCCGCCGAAGTAGGTGCGTGGAGCGCCGGCGTAGATCGAGCCCGTAGAGTCGGCCAGATTGCCGGTTAGGCGATCCGGGATGTTGTTCGCCGATGAGATGTACGTTTCGTCAAATAGGTTCCGGATCTCGAAGTAAGTGATCAGCGACCGTACCGGTCCGCCGCTGAATTCCGTATTGTAGTGTACGTTGACGTTGACCAGCTCATATCCCGGCGCCTTCAGAAGATTGGCGTTCTCCATGAAGAAACCGTCGTGCCATTCGTATTCGGCGAAGGCACCGATGCCCTTGAATGGTCCATGCGTGAAATCGTAGCTCAGCCGTGTCGTGAACTCGTTCGGCGAGACGCCTGGAATTTTGTTTCCGTCGCGGCTGGCGAGGTTCGCACCTGAGATCTGCTCGGAATAATCGGTGTAAATTTGATCGTTGCGGATGTAGGAAGCCGTCAACCTCAGACCGTCGGCAAGAGCGAAATCAACCGCCGCTTCTACGCCCCTGTGTTCCGAAGCCGGGGCATTGAAGCTGAATGAAGAACCGCTATTGCCTGCGGGCGCTTGCGATACAATCTCGTTTCTGAAGAACTCATAAAATCCCGTCACGCTGAAGGTCAGGCCGGGAGCTGGCGTCCAGTCGCCGCCGACGTCGAAGCCGACGTTCCTTTGCGATTTGAGATCCGTGTTGTTGCCGGGCTGTCCATCGGAATTGATGAAAAGGTTCGAAAACTGGGGCGTGCCGTAACCGCTGGCGACGCGGGCGCGCCATTGCCATTCGCGGACCGGTGTATAGAGGATGCCGAGTTCGGGTGCGATGTTCGTCATCTCGCGGTCGGCCGACGTTATTGTCGTCGATGTCAGACTGCCACTCGTCGAATATTTGTAGCTTCTTTGTGCGCCGTCGAGATTGGTCCGTTCGACGGCGGCCCCCGCGATGACAGCGACGTCGGTCGCGACGCGTACTTCCTCGCGCGCCCGCACTCCAAAGTTCGTCGTCGATCCCGTGACTTCGGATTGCAGCAATCCCAGTCTCGCGTTGCCTCCGGGCGCGACGTTGTAGGTTTTGCCATCGACGGGCAGATAGTTCCAATACGCCCCGAGATAGGAAAGCGTCGGTAGCCCGGCAAAGACCGACCGGTTGGTTAGGCCTGTGCTGACGTTATACGACAGGTAATCGCCGATCCCGCTCGTGGCTCCGGTTGGTTGGCTGATGTTGCGATCGTCGACGACAACCTGCACTTGTCCGGTCGTCGCGGCATCGAAGGCATGCTCCCAGCGGAAGCCACCGATCGTGCGGCGATCGTCGCGGTTGGCTCCCGCCTGTTCGGCGGTCTGCCGGACTGCTCCGGGCTGAAGAGCATTATTGACGAGGGCCGTATTACCGGTCGCCGAGTAGACGGTTATCGCGCACCCTGCGGCCGCAGTCGCTGCCGTCGCGCAACCCTTTTGGAATGAGTTCTGCTTGAATTGATTGAGCGACAGGCGGAAGGGCAGTTCCGTGTCGATGGTGTTGTTGATGAACTTGAAGGTGAAGGTGTCCGTCGCGGACGGCTTCCACGTCATGAGTGCGTTGACGGTCTGCGTATCGAAGGCGCTATAGCCGAAATAGCCATCGCCACGCACGTCGCTGGTGAAGACCGACGCTTCCCAGTTCTCTCCGCGTTTACCGCCGATCGCGTAGTTGTTGAAATAATTGAAGCTGCCGACGTCAATGCCATACTCGACGCCGTCGATCGCGCCGCCGGGAAACGTGCGGAAGTTGATGGCACCGCCCGTCGCGTAGTTTCCGAAGAGCGCCGACGATGGTCCGCGCCAGACGTCGACGCCGGCGTAGGCGTGGGGATCGATCAAGTCACTGCGCGATAGTCCGTCGGGCTGGGTGACGGGAAAACCGTCGTCCAAGATGACGATGTTGCGGATGCCGAAGCCGTTTCGCGCGTTCGATCCGCGAATCGAGATGCCCATGTCGCGCGGGCCGTTACCCTGCTTCAGGGAGACGCCGGGAACTTCGCGGAGTATGTCGGCCGCCGAAAAGACCGGCGCATCCTCAAAGCGCGTCATATCCACAGCGGCGGCTGCTTGCGCCCCTGCCCCCGAAGCACCGG
>JAEWCT010000407.1 GCA_023390485.1 Pseudomonadota bacterium | reverse complement strand
CGTCTCGCGGCTGGTATCGACCTCACCGCGATCGACCCGCCGCGAAAATTCGGTGTGACCGCCGCTCGCGAGAATACGCGCCTGTTCCACCCAATTCTCGCGTTCGATCCGGCCCTTGAATTCGAGGCTGCGACTGATGCGATCGATGTCCCCGCTCGTCCAATTCGCAATCTGATCGTAGCGGCCGACGCCCAAAGCGTTGAGCCGCTTCTCGATCAGAACGCCGATCCCGCGAATGCGCTTGAGATCGTCGTGCGGACCCTCAGCATCGCTGCTTTGAGATGGGGCGGCTTCCTCCGCCTCGGCGGCAGGAACCTGACCCGCAGCCCCATTCTTTTCGCGGATTGCGTCGGTGATCCTGGCTGGTATCGAAATCTTCGGATCGACCTTGGAAAGAGGCGAAATCGGCTCGATGGGCTTCAGTCCACGCGTCACGCTGGCGGATGCAGCCGCGATTGCAGCGGCAGCGGCTGCAGCCATCTCGGCGACCGAACGCCCGTGGCTCGCGGCAGCGACGCCTCCCAAATCAGGCTGCTCCTCGCTGCCCGGATGCGGCGTCGCGCCAGTCTGTTGTGGCTGAAGATCCTTTCCCGCTGGCTTTGGAGCCGAAGCGGCAGCACTCGCTTTGAGAGCCGCGAGACGATTGCGCGAATAATAGGTCTCCCCGCCCTTGGCGAGAATTTGCGCCTGTTCGACCCATTGCTCGCGATCGATGCGGCCCGGGATTTGTAAATCTTGCCCAACCCGCTTGACGTCAGAAGCCGTCCAGGCCGCGATGTCTTCGAAATAATTGACGCCGAGCGTCTTAAGCTTCTGTTCGATATCGGCGTCGATGGCCCGGATGCGCTGGAAGTCGTCGCCGCCCTCGATCGGCTTCGCCGGCGGCAACGGCGCTCTGACTTCAGGCGCAGGCTCAGGAGCTGGCTCCGGCTGGAACTCCGGCACAGGCTCGGATTCCGCAGCGGACGTCTCCGCCACGGAGACGATCGGCTCATCTTGCTCTGCTGATTGCAGCGACACATCTTCCGAAGCCGGTTCGCGAGCGGCTTCTTCAGATGCTGTCGCCTTCTCCTCTGCGCTCCTTCGGCCAAACGCGCTCGGCATCATGACAGACGCGGCAGCGGCGGCCTTGGCGGCAGCGACCGCGCCAGCCGCAGCAGCCGTTGTCGCATCACGCAATCTCGCCGCCAGACCACCGGGACGCTCCGGTTTTTTGACCGCTTCAGGTTCAGGCTGAGCGTCGGGAAATACCGGAGATAGGGTGTCTTCCGAAACCGGCGGCTCGAGTTCGGGCAGCATTTCGGGTTCTGGCAGCGGCTCCGGTTCAGGAGGTCGGGGTACGTACATTCCCGTCACGGGCTTCAGCACTGACGGACGTATTTCGACAATGGCCCGGCGCGGAACCCCTTCGTTGGGATCCGGCCCGATAAGCGCACGCTCGAACCGCGAAGGATCGAGCACCTTCGGCGCGGGCCGCGGTTCCGGGCGGCGCAAAACCTCGATTTTGGGTTGAACCGGATCGATCGCTCTAGGCGCGATCGGTTGGTGCATCCGCGGCCCGCTGCGTGCACGCACCGGCGGCGGCGCGATGACCGGCGGGCGATCCGGAACTTCAAGGTGGATCGGCGCTGGCACGCCTTCGAGAACTTCAGCAGACGAGCCGGCGAAGGTTCGCTTCGCAAGGCAAGCGACGAACGCCCCCGAAAAATACGAGGCGAGCAACAGCAGGAATGTCTGTAACAGGAGATACGTCATTTCCTACCTAATCGGATGCACAATCGTCGCCCCGGACTTTCGAACGCCTCAACTCAGTTCTTCTTTGCGCCGCACGACACCCAACCGGCGACGAGACCCAGCGCAAAGGCTCCCGCCATCCACCAGATCAATTTCAGGAACAGATAATCCATGGTTCGCTCCCCAGGCTCCGCCTCAGTTGACCCGCACGGTGAATTCGATACGGCGATTTTTGGCGCGGCCCTCTTCCGTATTGTTGTCGCCGATCGGTCGCGTCGCCCCGTAGCCGATCGTTGTCAGGCGGCGTGCATCGACGCCGTTCTGAGAAAGAAAATCCGCGACTGCGCGTGCGCGGCGATCCGCAAGCCGCGCGTTGCGCTCATCCGTCCCCTCCGCGTCCGTATGCCCCTCAATCTGAATGCTGAAGCTTGGGCACTCGTTGGCAATCTGAGCCAGATCCTTCAGCGTCTGCGTGCTGTCGGACGTGAGGTCCGCCTTCGCCCGCTCGAAGTTGATCGTGCCCTTCGCGGTCGTCTGTCGCATGAGGGTCTGGCAACTATCGGCTGCCTTCTCCTCCACCGACATGATCGTGATCTCATCGCGGCTTTTGAAGCCGGGAGGCAGATCGGTCGAAAGCACGCTGCGGATGTCGTTGGCGACCTGCTCGCTCTCGGCCGCGCCCTTGATCACCAGCTCCTTGCCCGAAATCGTAACCGCGCCGTTCCGCAAGCGCGCCATTTCTTCAAGCCCGAGATGCGCGGCCGACGACCAGGGCTCCGACGCGGCGCCCACGATCTTCATATTGTCGGTAACATTGGACCCGGCATAGATCTGCTGCGCCAGTTCGACGAGATGCAGCCGCGAGGCATCATCCGGCGCCTCTCCCTCGATCGTCACCATGCCGTTGGCTTCGCGGCTGGCCCTCCAGTTGAGGTCCGTCTTCAGCTGGCCCGTGAAAACGATATTCGTCGTCGTTTCGCACGTCTGACCTGCCGCCGCCCTGACGTCACCGGGCACGGATTGCGAGGCGGCATAGTCATCGGTCTCGCCCGAAACATCGAGGCGACGATCGGTCAGAATGGATTTGCCCTTTTTCAGGCGCGGCAAAGAGGCAAGCCCCGCGACCACGCATTGCTGCCACCCGTCCGGTGCGCCCGGAGCCACCTGCGATTTGTCGTTGAGCTGCCGCCCGGGAAAACGTGCTTTCACCGCATCGATGAGAGCCGCACGCGCCGCTTCGCTCGGCATCATGCCGACCAGATTGAGCACCGCGCCCTCGTTGATGATGCCCATCACGTATCCGCCGCCCGGAACAACGACATCAGGCTTGGAAAAGTGAATCTGATCGGTGATCCGGAAATTCTGCGGGACTTCGAGCTTCAAGGTCTTTTTGACGGCCGCAGCGATCTGTTCGTTAGATGCCTCGCCCGACACCGTCATGTCGCGGTCCGCAATCGAAGCCTCGCCCAAACGGAGTTGCGCCAGCTGTTCGATTGCGACGGATACCGCCTTGGTCCAGCCCTCGGGCGCGCCGGCAGCGATATCCGTGCGATCGGCAATCGACATGTTGCCGAATAACGATTTGACGCGCGAACCGAGCTTTTCACGCTCGTCGTCGGAAGGCGCGAAGCCCGACAACGCTATCCCCGAGCCGCTCTTCTTTATGGACCATACGAAAGGCCGGGCGAGAGGCAGCGCGATGTCTTCACGCGCCAGGGCAATTCCGGCCGGGCGCCGCCTGGCCAGCGCCGAATGGATCTCGCGATAGGCCTCCGACGACTTTGCCTCACCCTTGATCGACATATTGAGATCGGCGAGCTCGGCCTCGCCGCGCTTCAAACCGGAAAGGCTTCGCAAACTGAAGACAGCGCCGGCGAGCCACGCTTCGCGATCGATGGACCCGCGCGCAAGCCGCATCTCGTCGGCAACGTCACTGCCCGGAAAAGTACTACGAGCGGTATCGATGAGCGTTCGTCTCGCCTCTTCCGAAGGAACGTAGCCGGCCAGGCGGACACGACGGCCATCCGGCGAACTCACGGTCCATCGGTAGTCGGCGACGCTATCGATGAGCCCCGTACGATCGGCGGCGACGCGAACGCCCCATACGTTCTCCAACGACGCGAGGGCCTTGGTCGGATCGTGCTCCTCAGGAGCCTTACCGGTCAGAACGACATCGCGACCGACGAAGCGAATGCTCGCCCAATCGAAGCCTGCCCGCTTCAACGCCTCGGCAGAGCGGTGGGCCAGATCGTATTCGATGCCGTCACGCTCGAGTTGCACGGCAACCCAGGTCATTATCGCGATCGGGACAAGTCCCAAAAGCCAATATGATGGATTGCAGCGCATGCGCACGCGACTCCGAATACCAACCGACGCCTAGTTAGAGTGGAACGAGCAGAGCCCATTGGTGGGAAGCAATCCGCTAACCCGCCAACATGGCAAACTCTGATCCGGACGGATCCCCTCGCCACAAGTATAGACAAGAGGCAACGCCATTCCAAGCCGCGCCGAGCCTAGGCATGCACCGCTAACCATCTGAGGGAAAAGAAATCTTTGGCACCTTGCGTAAGCGATCACAGCCTGTGGCTGAACTACCGCTAACGACATTTTCCTTGCACCCCCATCACGGCAACGGCATGGCGGCACGGACAAACTCGCAAAACTCGTCGTGGAACGCCAAGTCCCTCGAGAATAAGGGACGGCTCAAGGGACATGACCCGGTGCCACGACGACGACCGGAACCCCCGCCGCCCGGAGTACGGCAGCCT
>JAEWCT010000067.1 GCA_023390485.1 Pseudomonadota bacterium | reverse complement strand
TTGTGGAAGAGCCGCGCCTTCTGATCCTTGTTGAACAGATTGAACAGCGCCGTCACCTGGCGATAATCGTCGTTGCCGTCGCGATGGTTATAGCGCGAGGCATCGCCCGAAAGCGCGAGCGGCGGTTCGGCAGCCGACTTGTCTTCCGCCGGCCCGTTGAACGAGTTCGGCTCGTAGTAGGCATCCGTAACGCCGGTCTGCTGACCGAAGAAGTTCATCGGACCATCCTTATGATAGTGATGGACCGGGCACTTCGGCGCGTTCACGGGCAGATGTTCGTAGTGCGTGCCGAGACGATAGCGATGCGCGTCGGCATACGAGAAGATGCGCGCCTGCAGCATCTTGTCCGGCGAGAAGCCGATGCCCGGCACGATGTTGGATGGCGAGAACGCCGCCTGCTCGATCTCGGCGAAGTAGTTTTCTGGATTGCGGTTCAATTCCATCACGCCGATGTCGATCGGGGGATAGTCGCCGTGCGGCCAAACCTTGGTGAGATCGAACGGATTGTACCAGTGCTTGCCGACATCGGCCTCCGGCATGATCTGGATCTGCACCTTCCACTTCGGAAAATCGCCCTTCTCGATTGCCGAGTACAGGTCTTCCTGGGTCGATTCACGGGTATGACCGACGATCTCGGTCGCTTCCTTGTTCGTCCAGTGCCTATGGCCCTGCAAGGTCTTGAAGTGGAATTTCACATACACGCGCTCATTCTTCGCATTGATCAGCGAATAGGTGTGCGAGCCGTAGCCGTTGACGTGGCGAAGGTCGGTCGGCAGACCGCGGTCCGACATCAGGATAGTCACCTGATGCAAACTTTCCGGCGACAGCGACCAGAAATCCCACATCGCCGTCGGCGAACGCATGTTCGTCTTCGGGTGCCGCTTCTGGGTATGGATGAAGTCGGGAAACTTGTAAGGATCGCGAACGAAGAACACCGGCGTATTGTTGCCGACGAGATCCCAGTTGCCCTCGCTCGTGTAGAACTTGAGCGCGAAGCCGCGCACGTCGCGTTCGGCGTCGGCGGCGCCGAGTTCGCCGGCGACCGTCGAGCCGCGCAGCAGCATCTCGGTTTTGGCACCCGGCTGCAGGGCCGCGGCCTTCGTGTACTTGGAAATGTCACCCGTGATCGTGAGGGTCCCGAAGGCGCCCCAGCCCTTCGCGTGAACGGTGCGCTCAGGAATGCGCTCGCGGTTCTGGTGCGCAAGCTTCTCGAGCAACTGGTAATCCTGCATGAGCAGTGGGCCGCGCGGCCCTGCCGACAGCGAATTCTGATTGTCCGCGATGGGTGCGCCAGCCGTTGTCGTTAATTTCCGAGAGTCGGTCATCGGTAAAAAGTCCTTCCTGGAGGAAACAGGAAGGGACTAGATCAGAAAAAATTTCGTCTCCAATATTTTTTCCAAGAAACTCTTATAAGGCAATCTTATAGTGGTTCCAAATTCGAATGCCCGCGCCGACTAATTATCCGTCTGATCCAGTTCGGTGTTCTTACCGTAATCCTTGAATTTCTCGACGACTTTTTGCATCTCGGCGTCGCTGAGTAAGTGCTCCGCGCCAGTGCTCAGCAGCTTGTAATACTGCTCAGCGAGGACCTCCACCTCAATGGCAAGTTCGAGGGCGTAAGCGAGTGATCTGCCGAGCGCAATTTGACCGTGATTGGCCATGAGACAGGCGTCGCGATCCTTCAGTCCCGCAGCAACATGTCGCGCGAGTTCTTCCGTTCCGAATGTCGCGTAAGGCACGCACGGAATGTCTTTCCCGCCCGCGACCGCCACCATGTAATGAAACGCCGGAATGGATTTATGCGCGCACGCGAGAACCGTCGCATGCGTCGAATGCGTGTGCACGACAGCGCTGCGGTCCGGGCGTGCGTGGTAGGCGGACAAATGAAAATGCCATTCGCTCGAGGGCTTGCCCTGCCCCTTCGGAACGCTGCCGTCCGCTGCGCCGAAGACGATGTCTTCCGGCTCCGTGTCCTCGTAGCGCTTGCCCGATGGCGTGATGAGCATCCCATCCTTGAAACGGCACGAGACGTTGCCGGATCGGCAAGCCGTCAGCCCTGAACGGCTCATCGACAGCGCCGTTGCGATGATCTCTTTCCTCAACTCTTTTTCGCTGACCCGCTTCACGCCCGTCACGCCGCTGCGCTCGTCTTCTCGGGGTAAAGCGACAGAAGCCCCTCGCGCGACGCCGGGCAAATGCCACGTTCCGTAATGAACCCTGTGACGAGCCTTGCGGGCGTCACGTCGAAAGCCGGATTACGTGCACGCGTTCCATCCGCCGCGATGAGAACCGACCCGACGTCCCCATTCGAAAGCTTGCCCTGCACGCGCAGCACCTCGTCTTCGCTCCGTTCTTCAATCGGGATGTCCGCGCCCTTATCCGTCCGCCAGTCGATGGTGGAATAGGGAAGCGCGACATAGAAAGGCACGCCCGTATCCATCGCCGCCAGGGCCTTGAGATACGTCCCGATCTTGTTCGCAACGTCGCCATTGGCCGTCACCCGGTCCGTGCCGACGATGACGAGATCGACATCGCCGCGCTGCATGAAATGACCGCCCGCGTTGTCGGCGATCAGACTATGCGGAACGCCGTGTTGCAGAAGCTCGAATGCTGTCAGCGCCGCGCCCTGATTGCGCGGCCGTGTTTCGTCGACCCAGACATGAACCGGAATGCCCGCGTCATGCGCGTGATAGATCGGTGACGTCGCCGTTCCCCAGTCGACGCAAGCGAGCCACCCTGCGTTGCAGTGGGTGAGGACATTGACCGGGCGGCCACCGGCCTTCTCCGCAATGTCTCTGATCAGCCGAAGCCCGTTGACGCCGATCCGGCGGCACGTCTCGACATCTTCTTCCGCCAGTTCGCCGGCACGCGCATAAGCCGCTTCCGCTCGCGACTTTGACGGCAGTGGAGCGAGCGTCGCCCGAAGATCTTCGAGCGCCCAGCGCAGATTGACAGCCGTCGGCCTCTGTTCGCCGAGAAACTTGACCGCGTGCTCGAGGTTCGCGTCGGACGGATCCGCACGCATTGCGAGGGCCATGCCATACGCTGCGGTCACGCCGATCAGCGGCGCGCCGCGCACTTGCATGGTTTTGATGGCGCGCGCCGCTTCTTCGACCGTCTTGAGCGTCAATCGCACGAGTTTATGCGGCAGCACCGTCTGATCGATGATGCCGGCCGACCACCCGTCGGCTTCGAGCCAGATCGTGCGCGAGGGAACCCCATCAAGCTTCATAGTTCTCTTCCGTCGATGATTTCGTGAACTCAATGATTTCCGTGGCGACCGCCGCCGCTTGCGTCTGCAGTAGCATATGTGCCGCCGGAAAGACGATCATACGCGCCCGGCCCTTTTCGCCGATGACTTTCTGCATGGGCGATTTGCGCACCAGCCAGTCGGAGCGTCCGTGCAGTGCCAGAATTGGACACTGGAGCCGCATAAAGTCCGCCTCGACATCGACTTCCGCCACGGCGCGAAGCCGGGCGTTCCGCACTGAACGCGGCAGAGCCTGAACGATTTTCTCGACCTCGTCCCGAAGCTCCCCATCGCCGTAGGGCCCCATGAGGATGGCGTTCCTTATGTTTTGCGGCGTCGCGCGCGGGTCGACGCGGATCGACCTGCGAATGAGCCAGCCCGGCCATGGGTTTTTGACGAACGACGCAGCGAGCACGATACCCTGCACCTGCGCTCCGAGTTGCGACGCTATGAGCACCGCGACTGGCCCGGAGAACGATTCACCTAGCACATAGACCGGCCGGCTACCGATGACGTTACGAACCAGCTCCACGTAGCCCGCATATCCAAGCGTCGGGTCCGGCGGATAGCGGACGACTGTCACCGTGAAATCGCGTGCGAGGTGCGGAACGACGCGATCGAACAAATCGCCCGTCCCATCGAGACCCGGCAGCAGCACGATCTCGGGCGCATCATTCACCATGCTCAGTACGCTGCAGGACCAGCCAACGGAATATGAAGAGCGGCATCGAGGCCGCATTGCGCGCACCGCATCGCGTACCATTCCGAATATGGCCGCGCTGACCGGTCGATGATCTCGACGCCGGACGCTCCGCAGACGGGGCAGGTCAGCGCCGAGTCCGGATCGGTCCGCCAGGCGGCGATCCGATCCAGCGCATCACCCAGATGTTCTTTTGGCAGGTCCAATGGGAACCCCTAATGCCCTCCGAACTCGACG
>JAEWCT010000066.1 GCA_023390485.1 Pseudomonadota bacterium | reverse complement strand
GGCGCGCGGTGTGGGAGATGGCCGGGTCGGCGCCGCGACGGCTTTCGATCACGCCGAACAGCCGGTCGAGGATATGGCCGCCACCGGGGCCGATAGTGTTGGGTGAGTCGTTCATCCTTGCCTCTGGCGGGCCTGCTCGCTGGCCGAGTCGGCCATCAGATCACAGAGAGATTGCGGAAATGTGACGGATTTCCGCTGGACCGTCCACGGCTTGGTAGTGGGTCAGTTTGAACGTTAACGGCGTGGCCGTGGCGCTTCCGGCGCCGGAGCGCGCGATGCCTCGATTGTCGGAGCGGTTAGAATCCCGGTTCTAACGGCGTTCGATATTCTGTCGCCAAGCGCCCACCAAAAAACGACCGCAACGACCGAAACAATTGCTCCAGAGACGATGGCGCCGGTTCTGACCCGGTCCACCGATTTTTCTAGAGTTCCGATCCTGCTTCCGTGCTTCTCCACATCTTCGATCAGGCGGTCGGCTTTGGTGCTGAGCTTCCCAAGCTCGATCATCACCAGCCGAATATCGGAGGTGGCGTAAAGATCCTGCGGCGGCGGAACGCTGGGGAATTGCCGCGGGGGCTCCGAGTCGGAGGACGGCGGGCTGCTACGCACCGGGCGGCGCCTCTAGCTTCGCCTTAATCCAGTCCCAGACTGGTTGCGGACCGCGCCCATAATACGAAGACATCGTCAGAATAATCGCGTTCCCAGTGGGGGACGCATTAGGATTCTTCGCGTCAAAGATGCCAAGCTTTGCGGTCATTTCGATGACTGTTCCACTTGAAGACACCAGCCACTGAGTATCAGTGATGGCGTAGTGGTCGTTCGGAAAAGCCTGCTTGATTACTTCCGCCAGGCGCGGTTGCGCCACTGGCATGAGGATCGCGAAAATGGTCACCGGAGGTACTATCGTAGGTTAGGGCCTGACGGTCAATGCCCGAGGAAAGCAGCGCCGTCAATCTGAGATTAGGCGGCCTTGTGCGCGGCTTCCCATTCATCGACCACGCGGACCATATCGGCCAGCGACCAGAGCTTGTCAGTCACCCCGGCTGCCATGGCGGGCGTCACGCGAAGGGTCTGGTGAATGCGAACGAAATTGTAATGCATGAAGTAGATCGCGATGGCGTGAGCGTGGTTCTCGACCTTCTTTGAGAAGGCGTTCGTGAGCCGGGTAAACCGACGCATCCCCATGCGCATAGAAAGGTTCTGCCGCTCGGCGTAGGACGTGCTGACGTGCTTGGGGTCAGGGTCGCCCTCAACGCGCGTCTTGCGAGCGCCAGTGCAAACGGCAGGGCTGTAGCGGCGCTGGCCTTCCGGCGCTTCCCCATAAATCTTGACCAGCATGGCGTAATCAACGGCGGCGCCAAAGCCCGCCTCGACCGCCTCAAGATATGCCTTGTGCCCGTCCGTCGTGATCTGGACGCGATTGGCGAGCCGTTCCGCAAGGTCGCAAACGAAGTGCGTGGCCGCGCCGCCATCCCGGCTGCCGACGAACCACGACGCGATCAGCTTTGTATCCGCGTCGAGCGCCGTCCACGTCCAAATGTCGCCAGCCTCGCCAGCCGCCTTCATCTCTGGCGAGGCGTTCTTTTCTTTGGCGTAGACGAAGCTCCAAATCTCGTCGAGCTGGAGCCGCTTGCAGGGCAGGTTGCGGAGCGCCTTGTCCTGATAGGCTGAGAACGCCTCGCCAGCATCGATCAGCAGCTTAACGATTGTGTTTTTGCTGGCCCCGGTCATCCGGGCAATGGCCCGGATCGACATGCCTTCCACCATCATTCCAAGGATTTGGGCCCGTTTTTCGGTGGGGAGCTTATTCATGCCCCTACAATATGACCCTTATGCTTGACAGTCAAGCAAATAGGTCAACTTAACGCATGGCGTTCAGTCGGCCATTGACACTGGATTGGCGGGGACTTACATTCGGGGCGTATGAGGATTGAGTTCCGCGACAAGCGCCTCGCGCTCATACGAACGGACCGGGCGCACGAGCTGAAGCTGCCTTTTGCCGTCATCAAGTCGTGCAAGGACAAGCTGACCGAGATCGAAGCCGCGCCCGATGAGCGCACGCTGCGGAACTGGAAAAGCCTCTATTACAAGAAACTCGACGGAGACAGACGGCAGATACGAATCAACGATCAGTACCGAATCATCTTCACCTTAGACGACACGACAACACCACCAACAATAACAATCCTGGAAATCGGAGATCCACACTGAGCACGCCAATGACGAACATGACTTACACGACCGATGTACCACCGCCCGGGCATTTCATTCGGGAGGAGCTGGATGCGCGCGGATGGACGCAGCGCGATCTTGCTTTCATCCTCGGTGCCCCCGAGCAGGCGGTCAATCTTATCGTCTCTGGCAAGCGCGGAATTAGCCCCGAGATGGCAAAGGCCTTGGGGGATGCCTTCGACGTGCATCCTGACTTTTTTGCCAACCTCCAGAAGGCTTACGACATGTCGCGTGCGCGCAATCCCGATCCGGCGATTTCGCGGCGCGCTCGCCTGCAATCCTCGTATCCAGTACGCGAGATGATCAAGCGCGGATGGTTGCTGGATACAGACGCGACGATGCTCGAAGCGCAGATGGCGCGTTTCTTCGAGGCGCGGAGTGCTGACGAGATTCCGCATATCATGGAGCACGCGGCCAAAAAGACGAGTTACGACGACATCCCGCCCGCTCAGCTCGCGTGGTTGTACCGGGTCAAGCAGATCGCAAATTCAATGTCGGCCGTTCGCTACTCGGAGAAGGCACTGCGAGAGGCGCTTCCGCGCCTAAAGGAGCTTGCATCTGAGCCGGAAGAGGCGCGCCACGTATCGCGCATTCTCATGGAGTGCGGCGTGCGCTTCATTATCGTTGAGTGCCTGCCAAACTCAAAGATCGATGGCGTCTGCTTCTGGCTGAATAGCTCGCCAGTTATCGGGATGTCCTTGCGGCACGATCGAATCGATAACTTTTGGTTTGTGCTTCGGCACGAAATCGAACACGTCCTTCAAAAGCACGGCCACAATGCGTCTCCGATAATTGATGCCGAGCTAGAAGGCGATCGCGCGAGCGACAGCGATCTTGTCTCCGCACAAGAGCGAGTCGCCAACGCGGCTGCGGCAGATTTCTGCATTCCACGCGCTGAAATAGACTCGTTCATTGCTCGCAAGACTCCGTTTTTCTCCGAGCGCGACGTGATCGGTTTTGCAAGAAGGCTGCAGGTCCACCCGGGGATCGTTGTTGGGCAAATTCAGAACAAGACCAAGCGATGGGAGCTACTTCGGAAATATCTCGTGAAAATCCGGCAATTCGTCTTGCCGGGCGCGATGGTTGATGGATGGGGTCAAGCGGCCCCCGTGACGGTGTAGGAGATGTCGATGACCACCAAGACAGAATTGCTGCAGCGTATCTGGCGGGACTACGAAAGCGAGCATGGCCACATTCCGGCTACTGCTCGGGAAGCAGTCGAATGGGGTGTAGATAACGGACACATCGATCTGCCGGAGATTGACCCCTACGACGTGCTCGCTGGCGATATGGCGCGGGCGCTCCGAGAGGAATATGCGACCGACTCAAGGGGTCAGCGTTATCGCGTGAATCATGCCGTGCGCGTCACGAAGAGCGGCGTGCAATATACCTTCTGGGCACGGATGGGTTACGCCGAGCGCCCGCACATGGAACGGGCGTTCGCGCAGCGTAGAGAGCAGATCGTCGGCGACTGCCTCCAGCTCAAGATCGACGTGGACGCTTACAACGAAATGAACAAGGGCGAGACGCCCGTCCAGTTGGTGCTCGATTTCACGCACGACGTGGCGGAGCGCCAGCACTGGCGCGACGACGACCGGGAGGCGGCCTAGGACTTCTTCCAGCGGGCTTGAGCGGCCAGCCTTGCGATTTCGGCTCGCCGCTCGTCACTAAGCTTCTCCGCGCGCCTCCGGCCGCCCTTGCGGCCACCCATCCGGGCAAATTCCGCCGCGCTTTGATCCGACCCGGACCGCTCCGGGTCCGTGACCTGCCCAGTTGCAATGTCGCCAATCAGCTTGGCCAGTTGCACCGGGTCACGGGGTCGCTTTAGTCGCTTGGTCGCCATATTGCGAATATGGCATGGGC
>JAEWCT010000303.1 GCA_023390485.1 Pseudomonadota bacterium | reverse complement strand
GCTTGTTGAGTTGTGTCGCCTCTTCGAGTGCTGCGGCCTGCTTTGCACTCGTTGCGGACAACGTCTTGATCTCGCGGTCGCGTGTTGCCAGCAGCTTTCGCGTTTCGACGAGACGCTGCTCGACCTTCGGCAGTCTGTCGAGGATCGCCTGCTCGAGGACGCGGCGCGCGTTCTCATGCTCCTCGACGCTCATCTTCTGGTCGGCGATCGACTCGGACAGTTCCTGGATCTTGGCGTCGCGGCGGTTGACCTCGACACGTTGGCGTGCGGCCGTCAGGCTCGCGTCTTCGAGCTTGGCTTCGAGGCGGTGGACTTCCATCGCGAAATCGGCGCGCAGGCGGTCCTTGTCGGCACGGATTTCGTCTTCGGTGAGCGGCAGGGTCCGTTTCAACGCCTCTGACGTAAAGCGTTCAACGCGCCGCCTGTAGGCAGGCAAAAGCACAACCACAATCAGGGCCGCGATCAGAAAGCCCAGCATCACGAGCATCGCGGCGGAAAGGGTTATCAAGAAAACTCGCCCTGAATTGTAAAGTTTCTCGGCCCCCGCCGACGGCAACGTTCCCTCACTGCCAGGGAAACCCGGTTTCGGGCCTCACTGCAATGCCGAACCCGTACTGAGCTGCAAACCGGCATCAGAATGGGTTCCAGGTCGGACTCCTTGTATACTTCAAATAGCCGACGTTGGCACCCAGCCGAAGGCCTACCCCGGCCCGAATTGGCGCCAATGAGACGTGGCCGGACTTCTGGAACTGGACGCTTACGCCACCGACGAGGTAGGCACTCCCCTCAACGCCGCCGAAACGATCAAAAATGTCGTTTGGATCGCGGAGGTTGTAGACGAGTGTCATGACTTTAGAGCCGTCCGCGCCAAAATCATAGCCGACGGAGGGACCTTGCCAGTAGACCCGGAAGGAACCGGCGTCCTTTGTATAAAGGGTGCCCTCGCCATAAGCCAGACCGGCCACGAACGCGCCGGCCGCGTCCTGTCCCAGGATGTAGCCATTCGGCCGGCCCGCCTTCTGGAAGGCCCATTCGACGGCTGACGCCAGCCCGCCGCTGACCGTGCCGAAGAAGTGGTTCCCGGCACGGATGATTTCATCCTCCGAGTACGAATCCCGCGGTGGCGGGGGGCCGCCGTCGTAACGGTCATCGCCACGGCTCGCGCTTTGGGGAGGCGGCGCGTACGGCGCGCCATAGCCGCCCGGATCGCCGCCACCCTGATCACGGGGGCCGTTGTAGGGACCATAGGGATCTCGGCCTGCGGAGTTTTGTGGCGGAGGGGCGTATCTATTGTCCGGAGCAGGCGGAGGAGCGTCGTATCGATTGTCCGGAGGCGGCGGGGCCGAGCGGTAGGAATCCACGCCGCTTTGGCCCGTATAGGTGTCCGCCGGCGGCCTATAAGCGTCGTCCTGAGCGTCAGCGTTCGAGCCGCCGACAATCAAGCAGGTCACCAGGCTAAACACCGATGCGCAGGCCGCACCTCTTATTCGCGTTGTTCTGTCGAAGCCGCGGCGCCGCATCGGCGTGACCCTCATTGTTCCTTTTCGACAAGACCCTCGCCCGGCATCGCACGCGACGCGTGCAGCCCACCTCGAGACCGAGCGAGTGTTCGCCTTCTATTTTACAGATTCGCCGCCATGTGTTGCTAAAGTATGGCCAATTCGCGTTGCCTATGCGCTTGGCGCAGGCATTCCGGCCTCACCGCCACGCCAGAGCGGCTGCCGTCCCCAGGCGACGAAATGGGGATTGCGATAGCCCCGTTCGAAATGCCCGTATGTCAACTGCGATCCGTCGATTTTCGCGACAGTGCCGCCTGCGGCCTCGAGAATCGCTTGGCCGGCGGCCGTATCCCATTCGTAGGTTTCGCCAAATCGAGCATAAAGATCGCCCTCGCCCGCTGCGATCAGGCAGAATTTCATCGACGATCCGAGCGGTCGTGCGTCCTGCACGTTGAGCGTAGCCAAGAGACTTGTGCTGGCGTTCCCGTTGCCCCGGCTGTTGAAAGCCACGAGCGCAGCCGGATCGGGCGTGCGTGTCGACAGACGATTGAACTGCAACGCCTCGAACGGCGCTTCATCCTTCTGGGAGAGGCGCGCTTCGTAGGACGCGCCATCCGACCTCGTCACGAACAGGCGCTCGGACGGGGGCAGATAGATCAAGCCAAAACGCGTCTTGGCGTCTTCGACGAAACCAACGTTGATCGAGAACTCGGGCTTGCCGCGAATGAAAAGCCGCGTTCCGTCGAGCGCATCGACCAGGAAGAAGCGCTTCGCGTATCCGCAGGCGCCGCCCGCGGCAATCTGCTCTTCGGCAACGATGGGAACGTCAGGCGCGACTTGGGCAAGCGCCGACAACAGAATGCCCTCGGCCTCCTGATCTGCGACCGTCACGGGCGATCGATCGGCTTTCTGCTCAAATTTTACGCCGTTGGTGAAATGCGCCATCTCGATGCGGCCTGCCTCCCGAACAGCCGGAAGCAAGGCAGCGATCAAAGCATCATGATCGTTGACGTCGATTGGCGACATCGTGAAGCTAACCCCAGTTCGAATCAGTTTGCACGGAGCGTGCCCGCATTACGAATACGTTTTCCGCACCGCAGTTCTTACCGTGGCGCGTAAGACTCATGTCTTCCATGAAAATCCGGGCCTCGAGAGCCCATCGGCCGCGAGACTTGGCAACCGTCGTTCGGCGCATGTATCAGAGCACAGGGCATTATCGCAAGCGGCCCCCGTCGGTTCGCGTCGCGCTGTCGCGCTTGAGCTGCCGCACGCTCTCGATCGAGAGCATCTCAGAAAAGGGCTACGAATGAACCAGCGCGTTCCGCCGACAGATCTCGAACTCGCGGCGATGATCTCGAGCAAGATCTGTCACGACATCATCAATCCGGTCGGCGCGATCTTCAACGGGCTCGAAATCCTCGACGAGGAGGATGACGAGCAGGCGAAGAGCTACGCGCTGAACGTGATTCGCAACGTTACGGAGCAAGCGTCGGCGCGATTGGAATTTGCGCGCTTCGCTTTCGGCGCCGCCGGATCGGCCGGCAGCATGATCGACCTTGCCACCGCGGAAAAGATTTCGCGCGGCTTCGTCAGCATCACGCAGGGCAAGCACAAGCTGACTTGGCGCGGCGCTCCGGGCCTTGTCGCCAAAGACAAGGTGAAGCTTCTTCTCAATCTCATCGCCTCGGCCGTGACGGCATTGCCGCGCGGAGGGGAAATCGACGTTTCGATTGGCGGCTCGTTCGAGCAGCCGATTTTCCTCATCCGCTGCAAGGGCACGGCTGCGCGGCCGCCGCAGTACCTGACCGATTTCGTCGCCGGCAAGCCGCTAGCGCTCGATGCCATTACGATCCAGGCTTACTACACGTGGCGGATCGCGCCCTCGGCCGGGATGAGGCTTGAGATTCTGAAGGACGGCGCGGACATTCTTCTCGTCGCGAAACCAGCAGGCTGAGGCTGACGTCAGGCCGACGTTCCGCGATCTCCCGGATCGCGGACCGCATTCCGCCATACGTCTTAATCGCACCTTAATATTTTAGCGGCACTTTTCAAAACATCGTCCGATGTTCTGGTCGCCTTGCTGTCGGTTGGTGCAGCACTCTGCTTGCGAGACGCCCTACATATGCTTCACTGCTTTGTCATTGATGATTCAGAGATCGTCAGAAAATACACCCGGCTCATCTTCGAGAACTTAGGTTTTCGCGTGAGTGAAGCCGACAGCCCGGTCGCGGCGATGGAGCGGCTAAGGACGGAAGCGCCGGATTATATCCTGCTCGATTGGCGCATGCCGGGTTCGAACAGTGTCGAGCTTCTCGGGAAGATTCGGGCGCTGCCGCTCGGCGTGCGGCCCTACATTATTTACATGGTCACCGAAAACGATCCGCTCGAAATTCAGCGGGCGCTTTCACACGGTGCCGACAATTTCCTTTTGAAGCCGTTCAACCGGCAGATCGTCGAAATGAAGCTGCTCGAGATACGAACCGCCGCCGCTTGATGGAACGGCGATTCGTAGGATTCGCGTGACGCTCAGTCGGCGCTTTCTCTACTGAGCATCGCCCGCGCCGTCCTGCGGAGGCAGCGGCGTCGGATAGCCGCCAGCGTCCGCGTCCGGCTTGGCGGCGGCTGCATCGGCAGCGGCCTTCTTGTGCTTCGCGGGCTTTGCCGGAACATCAGCTAACGAACCCGTCTCGACCTTGCTCGCGGCGCCGATGGGCTTGACGACCGCGTCAGACGCCGCTGCATCTCCGGTGACGTTCGGCGCCGTCGCAACCTGCTTCTTTTCTTCCGTCTTCTTCGCCTTGTGAGCCAGAAGCGACTTCGGATCCGGAACCGGCTGGCTGGCCGTCTTGTGCGTCGCGGGCGTTGCAGCGTCGGTGTGGGTCGCTGCTTCTTTCGTTACGCTTTTCTTCGTCGGCTTTTCTTCCGCAGGCGTGGTGCTCGCTGCCTTCGTCTTCGCGGGCTCAGCATCGTCCGCCGCCGACTGCTCGGAGCTCGGAAGCGATGAGCCGCCCCAGCATACGGTCGCTTCCGCGGTGCAGGTGTGCTCATCGAAAACGATGAAGTTCAGGAACAGCTCGCAGTTGACGGTCTTCTTGCCGGTGCGAAAGTCGCTTACACCGCGCTCCGACATCTTCGACTGAATGAGCTTGTCGAGAAGGTCCTTCGCGTCCTTGGTCGGGCCGTCCTTGCCGTAGTCGTTGACCGTAAATCCGTAGCGCTTGCACTCAGCACTTGCCGAAACGGTTGTTGCAACGGCGAAGAGCGCGGCCAATGCGAATGCGGTACCTAGGTTGACCGAGAAGCGCATAACGTAATTCTCCCTCAAAGCCCCACCTTGAGATCAGGCTGTCTTTCTATTGTCAGCACAATGGCAAGACGAGGGCGAGTGGCGCATCGGCACCAGTTGACAGGTTTGTCACGTGGCGCGGGGAGAATTCACAGAATCCCGGCGGCCAGTGTGGTCTGGCCGCCATTATGC
>JAEWCT010000277.1 GCA_023390485.1 Pseudomonadota bacterium | reverse complement strand
CGATGAAGGCGTGCGCAGCCCGGCGAAGCTGACCGGGTTCCGGCTGATCCTCCGCGTCGAAGACCGCGACGAGCGCGCCGCGCGCATCCTGCAACGCATAGTTCAGCGCTCGCGGCTTGGTCTTTGGCTGCCCAGGCGGAACCGTTACCGTTCGCATGTTCGGATAGAGCTTTGCGCCCGCGATCGCACGCCGCGTCGCATGATCGTCCGCCTCGGTGATGAACAGGATCTCCAAGAGCTCGTGCGGATAGTCGAGACTCGCCAGAGCATCGACCAGGCCGGGCACGACCGCGACTTCCCGATAGAGCGGAATGAGAACCGAAAACGTCGGCAGCCATTTGTCGCAGCGGCGGTCGAAGGCAGGAGATTTCGATCGTCGCCGGCGGCTCCTCAAAGCACGCCAAAGCGCTGCCAGGCGAAGCGCCGAAATCATGAAGAACGGGATCGTGATGGTCAGTGACCAGAGAACGACGCCGAAGTCCTCGAGCAGGATCAGCCCTGCTGTCAATGCCGAAAGCGCCAAGAAAAGAACGGCGCGTTGCCACGCGAGAAGCGGAGAAGCCGCGGAAAAGTCCGGTGCCCGGCGCCTCAAATCGTTGACCGCGCGGTCAAGTTGCCCAATATCGCGATGGAACTGCGAACGAGGGGACGCAGGTCCCCGCAGATGACCGCGCGACGTGCGGACAGCACGCACCGCCGGCGTCTTTGACCGAGCCCCGAACATTCAAGCCCCTGGTTGCCCCCGCGGCGACCGCCATCGCCGAGCCAGTGACGAACTATATGCTCAAGATGTGCAGATTTGAAAGATGTTCAAATAGAAGGCCGCCGGATAAGACTGACGGCGATGGGAGCATGAGGAAGGCATGACGGCTCGAAAGCGCATTCGAGACTTTTTCCTCGCCGCCACAGCCTTCGTGGCTTTGGCCATCGGCTATTCCGTCGAGGCGATGTCCGGCGACGCAGCCCCCGTGCAAGTTGCAGCAACGTCCACCCCGCCGGCCGCCGACGCCGAACCCACCCGCCGGGTCGTCATCCGCTTCCTGACCGACAGCGACTTCCCGCCTTTCAATTTCTACGACGAGGACGGCGTGCTTGTCGGCTTCAACATCGATCTCGCACGCGCCATTTGCCTAGAGCTCGGCACATCCTGCGATATCAAAGCCCGCCCGTGGGAAGAACTTTTCACCGACCTGAAGAAGGGCGAGGCCGATGCCGTCATCGCCGCACACAAGGTCACCCTATCGGCGTTGAAGGACGTCGACTTCACCGACCGCTATTTCCACACGCCCGGCCGGTTCGCCGGACGTAAGGACGAGCCGCAAGTCGAAATGTCTCCGAGCGGCCTCGATGGAAAGCGCATCGCCGTCGCGCGCGGCACCGCTCACGAGGCTTTCCTCAAAGCCTTCTTCCGCGACAGCCCGCTGGCAATCTACGAGAACGCCGATTTGGCGCGCGAGGCGCTCGCTGCCGGGAAGGCCGATTTCATATTCGACGACGGCATATCCCTCGCCTTCTGGCTCAACGGAACCTTATCGCGGCAGTGTTGCGAAATGCGCGGCGGCCCCTACTTGGAACCGAAGTTCTTCGGCGATGGTATCGCCATCGCCGTACCGAAGACCGACCCCGGGATTAGGCTCTTGCTGAACAAAGCTCTGGACCGGGTCAGGGCATCGGGGCGGTTCGAGGAACTCGTTCAACGCTACTTTCCCGTCAGAATTTATTGAGATTAATACGCCTCGAAGCTGGGCGGCGCGCAAAAGCAGTCCTAACGCTTGTTGTACGCGTCTAGCGGACGGTCTCAAGGCAGCCTTGTCGAGCGAATGATCAACGCCATTGCCCGGACAGTTCTTCTTGCCTTCCTGTCGGTGACGCTGTTGCCGGTATGTGAAGGAAGCCGCGACGCGAATGCCGCCTATGGACGCAATTACCATTCGAAATACTCAGCCCGCGCCCGCTATAAGGCAGCCCGCATCTATCGCCGCAATCGCCTGCTGGCGATGCGCGCGGCAGCAGCCGCTGCTGCGGCTGCCAAGACGCAGGCTGCGACGCAAGGAACGCCGCAACGCCCGGCGAAGCTCCTGACCAGGGACCAGATCCTGGCAACCGACCCCGCCCGCCTCGAGCGCCTGGGTAACCGGCTTGTCGTCGGCTTCTCGAGTTTTTCCGAGGTGAAGCCTCTCGTCGAGAAAAAGGCGATCGCCGGCATCTTCATCACCGATCACAACGTGCGCGGCCGGAAAGTCGCCGACGTCGCCAAAGACATTCAAAACTTGCAGGACATCCGAAGAGCGCAGGGCCTGCCACGTCTCATCGTGGCGGCGGATCAGGAAGGCGGATACGTATCGCGTCTTTCGCCGCCCCTTAAATGGCAACCGGCGCTTGGCATGATCATCGCCAAGCTCAAGACCGACAGCGAGCGGGAGAAAGCCGTCCGCGACTACGCGGAGGCGCAAGCGCGCGAACTCGATCGCCTTGGCATCACCATGAACTTTGGACCTGTTGTCGATCTGCGCCTCAGCACACCGTCCCGCAATGACGGCGAAACGCGCATCTATTGGCGCGCCATCGACAGCGATCCCTATCTGGTCGCGAAGGTCGCCGGTTGGTATTGCGACACGCTGACGAAATTCAACATCATTTGCACGCTGAAGCATTTCCCGGGTCTCGGCCGGGTCGCGCGCGACACCCACGTCGCTTCGGGCGAACTCACCGCAAAACAAAGTCAGCTCGAGCTCAGCGACTGGCTGCCGTTTCGCCGCGTCATGACGGAGCCCGGAATTGCGACCATGGTCGGCCACGTCCGCGTCGATGCAATCGATAAGGCAACGCCCGCGTCGTTTTCCGATGCCGTCATCAACGGGGTCATCAGACCCCGCTTCGAAAACGACGGACTTTTGATCACGGACGATTTCAGCATGGGCGCGGTGACTGGTTCGAAGGACGGGCTGGGCGGCGCTGCCGTGAAAGCTCTGAACGCCGGCATGGACCTGATCCTGCTCTGCGCGCTCGATGCGCACTACGACGTCCTGATGTCGGCGTTGATCGAGGCAGACATTAAAGGCGAGATGGCGCTCGCCCGCGAGAACGAGTCCAGCGAAAGACTGAAGCGATACGTCTTCGTAGACGACCGTGAGCTGCCACCTGCGGCCCCGCTCCAGGCTGAACGAACCGCGCCGCCCATCTCCCCCTGAGCCGGACCGCCCGCCGCGATGCAGCGCCTCTGAAAGCCTATAACGGCGGCGACGGCTTGTTCGCCGGATCGCCAGCCGGGTTGGCAAGCCCGCGGCGATCGGCAGCGAGCGAATGACGAACGATCCACCACTTCCCGTCTCTGAGCGCATACTCGGCGGTGTAGGTCCCCCCGAGAACCGCGCGCGTCCCCTTACGCTCGCCTGTGATACGATAGACGACCGGACCGCTCACCACGGCGGTCCCGCAATCGGCCGTCAGCGATGACGGCCTGATCGAAACCGTCGGCCGCTTGGCCAGCAGATCTTTAAAATAGGAACGGATCGCCTCTTTCCCTTGGTAGGGTGGGCCGTCCTTGGTCGCGATTAGCGATGCCGCGTCCGCGTAAAGCGCCGAAACCCGATCCGCATCGCCGCTCGCGAATTCCGTCCGCCACCTGTTCAGGAGCTGCACGATCTCGACGTCCGACAGCTTGATGCACGCCGCGTCCGCCCGCGCCGGACCCGTGGCGACTGAGGCCGTCGCCGCAAAGGCCGCGATCGAACCGAAAGCCGCCGGTTTGACCAATCGACCGGAAAATACGAAGCCGTTCATGCGTGCCTCCTCCACCCCTCATGGTCTTTCCGATTCCGGACCAAAAGGCCACCAGCGCTCCGTCGCGACAACCATAAGCACGTGTCATCCCGGGCGAGCCCTTGCGAGACCCGGGACCCAGGATTTGCGTTCTTCATGCTTGGCATCGATCCCGGCTCTTCTCTGCACTCGGGCCGGGGTTGACAAGGGATGAGCGAAGCAAACAACCACAACCACCGTCATGCCGACGGAGGTCGGCACCCAGACAAGCTTCAACACGTTCGATCGACGCTTTGGATTTCGGAGTTACCGCACGCACCGAACGCGCTGACAGTTGCCTGGATCCCGGCCCGCGCCGGGATGACGGCGAGGAGGGCAAGGGCTCGACAAGGAGTTCAATGTGGCGTCCAACATCATCGCAGATTTAGGCCAGGCTCTCCGTTGACCCCTCGGCCGGGATGACATTTGGATGTGAATTTCACGCGACCGGCAAAATCGCCCCCCGTTCCTCCGCGACGAACGCCCGCGCGGACCCGATTGCCAATCCTCGTTGTGTTTGCTACAAGACCGCCAGAAAAGAAGCGCGGGCCCCGGCGGCAAAACCACCGGCGTCGGTGTTTTTGTGCATCCCGACAATCCGGATTCATTAGAGGATACAACTGCTTGCAGGTTCTCGTTCGCGACAACAACGTTGACCAGGCTCTCAAGGCGCTTAAGAAAAAATTGCAGCGCGAGGGCGTTTTCCGCGAGATGAAACTTCGCGGCCATTTTGAAAAGCCTTCAGAAAAACGAGCACGCGAAAAGGCCGAGGCGATCCGCCGGGCCCGCAAGCTCGCACGTAAGAAATTGCAGCGCGAAGGCCTCCTGCCGAGCAAGCCTGCAGTAGCGCGTGGCGGTCCTGGTGGGAAGGGCGGTCCGGGCGCAGGTCGTGGTGGCGCGGGCGGTGGCAG
>JAEWCT010000050.1 GCA_023390485.1 Pseudomonadota bacterium | reverse complement strand
GATCCAGTCGGATCTCGGTCTTGAAACGACCAGCCGCATCACGAACGCGATCGGCAAGGGGCGCTTCGAAAAGGGTATTTCGGCCGACGAGGTCAGAACCATTCTGGCGTCCGAGGTCGAGCGCGTGCTGACGCCTGTCGCAAAACCTCTTGTCATCGAAGCATCACATAAGCCGCACGTGATCATGATGGTCGGCGTCAACGGTACCGGCAAGACGACGACGATCGGCAAGCTTGCCAACAAGTTCAAAGCGGAAGGCAAATCGGTTGTGCTCGCCGCGGGTGATACCTTTCGCGCCGCAGCCATCGACCAGTTGAAGGGCTGGGGCGAGCGTGCGGGCGTGCCTGTTGTCGCGCGCGATGTCGGCGGCGATTCCTCGGGGCTCGCCTACGATGCCTTGAAGCAGGCGCAAGTCACTGGCGCGGATGTGCTTTTGCTGGACACGGCCGGGCGTCTGCAAAATAAGCAGGTGCTTATGGAAGAACTCGAAAAAGTCACACGCGTTTTAAAGAAGGTGGACGCAAGCGCGCCGCACGACGTTGTTCTTGTGCTCGATGCGACGACGGGCCAGAACGCCTTGAGCCAAGTTGAAGTCTTTCGGGAACGCGCCGGAGTGACTGGTTTGATTATGACGAAACTCGACGGGACCGCTCGCGGGGGCATTCTTGTCGCGATTGCAGCCAAGTTCGGCCTGCCTGTGCATGCCGTCGGCGTCGGGGAAGGGGCGGACGACCTGCAAGCCTTTTCCGCCGCGGATTTCGCGCAAGCCATCGCAGGTAACTGACTCACGGGGAATGGGACGCCATATGACGCAAGACGTAAATGCCGGGAATGCTCCACTCATGAAGTCACGGAAGCGCTGGTTTCCATTCAACGCCGAGCAGTCGATCAACATTCTCAGCGAATTCGGGCCATTGGTCACGATGTTCGTCGTCAATGCGTTCTTCGGCATCAATACGGGCACTTGGGCGCTGATCGGCACGACGTTCCTGGCTATTGCCGTGATGCTCTATATGTTTCACCGGCCGCCAATTTTTCCGCTCATTGCGTCGAGCGTCACCATCGTTTTCGCCGGGCTGACGATCATCACGCACGACCCGATGTGGGTTCAGATCAAAGTTACGATTTTTAATGCACTGTTCGGTGTGTTCCTGATCTCAGGACTTTGGCTCAATCAGAATTTCTTCAAGTACGTTTTCGAAAAGACGTTCCACTATACCGATGAAGGTTGGCACAAGTTCACGTGGAGCTTCGCCCTATTTTTCTTCTTGACGGCTGCCGCGAACGAATATGTTCGCCAGACCTTTCAAGAAAACCGTATGTACGAGATCCTGGGTCATGAGATGGATGGCGTAAACGTATGGATCCTGTTCAAGGTCGCCGTTGTCTTGCCGGTATCCGGACTCTATGCGTGGGTGCTGACAAGATTTATGCAAAAATATCGCCTCCCAGATCCGTCTCACGCTGAAGGCTGAAGAGATGCCGGATCAGAACAAGGTGCCGGGCGCGAGCGAAGAGCCGCAGTTCGACCGCAAGCAGCTGATCAAGCTTGTCGTCGAGCTCGGTCCGCTCATGGTATTTTTTATCGTCAACAGCCGCTTCGGCATCTTCGCGGGCACCGGCGCGTTCATGGTCGCGACGGTGATCGCGCTTGGGGCTTCTCGGGCACTTCTCGGGCGCATCGCAACGATGCCGCTCGTCACCGGCGTTTTCGTCTTGGTGTTCGGTGGCTTTACGCTATGGCTGCAGGACGATCATTTCATCAAGATTAAACCGACGATCGTGAATGGGCTGTTCGCTGCCATCCTGATCGCGGGCCTCATCTCGGGTCGCCTGTTCCTCAAGATCGTGTTCGGCGACGTCATGCGCCTCTCGGAGGAGGGCTGGCGCATCCTGACGCTTCGCTGGGCGCTTTTCTTCGTGTTCCTCGCGATCCTCAACGAGGTGATCTGGAGGTTCTTCTCAACCGACACCTGGGTCGCGTTCAAAGTGTTCGGCATCATGCCGATCACATTCGTATTCGCGCTCGCGCAGATCGGACTGCTGAAGAAATACGAGCCCGCCGCGAGCGACGGCCCGAACGCCTCTTAAGACGCGTACCGCATTTCCCAGAATTCTCATATTTTTGAACACCGTTTGTCTTTTTGCTGGACGGAGCACGCTTGGTCGTGTTTCCTTCCAGGAACTACTGACTAAACCGTGGGTTTTATCATTTCGTCTTATCGGCGAACCGGGACTACACCGGGCGCGTCGATCTATCCGGGGAGGAGAGAGGCGGAATGCGCTGGGGCATGGAATGGCACGTGACGCAATTAACCGCCTCGAGCGGTCGCCTTTGCACCTTCTACACAGAGCTGGACAAGGTGCAGCTGAACTCTTCCAAACCGAACTTGGCGATGACGATCTAACACCTCGTCAGTATGCCATTTTGCTGACGTTGGCTCAGAACGAGGGCGTCAGCCAGACGCAACTCGTGGAGCTGACCGGCATCGACCGTTCGACGCTGGCGGACGTGGTTCGTCGCATGCTCAAGAAGGGCTTGCTGCAACGGCGGCGGACGCGTGACGATGCGCGCGCCTACGCCGTCAAGCTGACGGACGAGGGCGCAAAAGTTCTGAAAGCCCGCGAGCCGCTCGCGCGCAAGGTTGACGAACGCATTCTGTCTGGCTTGCCCGCACAGCACAGAGATCGCTTTCTTCAGGATCTCGGCACGATCATTCAGGCGCTCAATCGTCTCAATGAAAAAGAGGGCGCCGGCAAATCTGCAGGCACCCGCTCATCAGCCCAGCGGCGCGGGAATTAAGCGGCCTTCGGCACGAGGCGCTGGTTAACGATCGTCTCCGCGATCTGGACGGCGTTGAGTGCAGCGCCTTTCAGAAGATTGTCGGAGACGATCCACATCGCGAGGCCATTTTCGACCGTTGCATCCTCGCGAATGCGCGAGACGAACGTCGGGAACTCGCCCGCGGCCTCGACCGGCGTGATGTAGCCGCCCGGTTCGCGCTTATCGATGACGACAACGCCGGGGGAGGCGCGCAGAATCTCGCGGGCTTCCTCGGGGCTGATCGGTTTTTCGAACTCGATGTTGACGGCTTCGGAATGGCCGACGAAGACCGGCACGCGCACGCAGGTCGCCGACAGCTTGATCTTGGGATCCAAAATCTTC
Source organism: Pseudomonadota bacterium (assembly GCA_023390485.1). GTDB lineage: Bacteria > Pseudomonadota > Alphaproteobacteria > Rhizobiales > Hyphomicrobiaceae > Hyphomicrobium_B. The sequence goes on along the minus strand of JAEWCT010000050.1, from coordinate 1,429 downwards.
TTGGTTTCGGCAAGCATCTTCCATTCCTCTTTCGTGTAGCCGTCTTCCATGAAGACGTCGATGTGAGGAATGCAGTTGAACGCGATCTGCTTCGGAAACTTCTTCGGATCGACTTCCTGGCCGGGCACGTACTTGCCTTTGGTCTGCTGCCAGAGTTCGTCCATGGCATCCTTGCCGGCGCCCGAGACGGACTGGTAGGTCGAAACGACAACGCGCTTGATGGTTGCCGCGTCGTGCAGCGGCTTTAGCGCGACGACGAGCTGCGCGGTCGAGCAGTTCGGATTGGCGATGATGTTCTTCTTCGCGAAGCCGCGCACGGCGTCGGCATTCACTTCCGGCACCACGAGCGGCACGTCCTGGTCGTAACGCCAGCACGACGAGTTATCGATGACGATCGCGCCCTGAGCGCCGATGCGCGGCGACCATTCCTTCGAAACGGTCGAGCCTGCCGACATCAGGCAGAAGTCGATGCCGGAGAAGTCGAACGTCTCCAGGTCCTGGCATTTAATGACGCGATCGCCGAATGAGACTTCCGTGCCCAGCGAGCGGCGCGAGGCCAATGTATGAAGCTCGCTGACGGGAAATTTCCGTTCCGCGAGCACCTTCAACATCTCGCGGCCTACGTTGCCCGTGGCGCCGACGATGGCGACCTTATAGCCCATGACGTTATGTCCTTGAAAATCTTGGTTTTGTCGACGAGTTATGCCCGCGCGACGCATCTCTTCAGGGGCTTCACATACGCGGCTCACCCATGATTTTCAAGGATTGTCGAGGTTTGGGGCGATATGTGCGCTGCCGGCGCGTTGCAGGCGTTTTTTAATGAAACTTCGAATAGGACGAATGACGTCCTGCGCGGATGGTTCGCCGCCGCGAAGCAAACAATTTATACCGTTAGTAGCGGCCGCAACTCGCAATTTGAGACCGACGACAAGGGGGCGCTTTGTATTCGCAGAAAACGCTGATGATGTTGACCATCGGAGCGCTCGCGCTGTGCTCTCCGGCACTCGCGCCTTCGACATCGGCGATGACGGCCTGGCTAAACGATGAAGAGCTGCAGCGATTCAGTGATGCGACGCTCGATGGGCGCTACGTGAGCGGGAAGGCTTTCACCGAACACTACGGCGCTGACGGCCGGCTCAAGTATGTCGAGCGTGACATGACGCTCGCGGGCCATTGGTCGATCACGCAGGGCACGCTCTGCACGATCTATGATTACGATGAGACGGGCGGATGCTATCGCGTCAGTCGCGTCGATACGAACTGCTATGAATTCTATTTCGTGTCGCGAACCGAACAGGCGGCGCCGGGGGACGGCAAGCCACGCTGGACGGCGCGCGGGGCCATTCAAGGCCAGCCGAGCGCGTGCAAGGACGAACCGAGCGTTTAGGCCCTAGCCGTCATCCTCGGCCGAGCGCGGCAAATGCCGCGC
>JAEWCT010000206.1 GCA_023390485.1 Pseudomonadota bacterium | reverse complement strand
CGCCGCGTGGCGCGGTGTCGGCAGCGCGCATTCGAAGGTGCGCGCCGACTGGATCAAGCGCCTGTCCAATGCGAGCCCTGAAGCGAAAGTCTTGATTGATGGGCGGGACACAAAGGATGTCGTCGCCAAGGCGATCAAGGAGGCGAAGAGTGCATTCGCCGGCGATAGCGCGAAGCGCGCGACGCGTGTCTGGTCGCAGCTGACCATCGAGCGACTGGTGCCGGTGCTGCCGGAGTTGATCGGCGGCTCTGCCGATCTTTCGGGATCCAATGGCACGCGGACGAAGCATCACAACTCGGTGACGCCTGAGAACTTCGCAGGCAATTACATCCACTACGGCGTGCGCGAGCATGGCATGGCCGCGGCGATGAACGGCCTCGCGCTTTCCGGCTCATTCATTCCCTATGGCGGCACCTTCCTGGTATTCGCCGATTATTGCCGTCCTTCGATCCGGCTATCGGCCCTGATGCAGCAGCGCGTTCTTTACGTGCTGACGCACGACTCGATCGGGCTCGGCGAAGACGGGCCGACGCATCAGCCCGTCGAGCATTTGAGCTCGTTGCGTGCGATCCCGAACGTCAAGGTGTTCCGTCCGGCCGACGGCATAGAGACCGCCGAATGCTGGGAGCTTGCCATTGCTTCGGAAGCGGGACCCTCGGTCCTGGCTCTGTCGCGGCAAGCGGTTCCCAATCTTCGCGCCGACGGTAGCGAGAACCTGAGCGCGAAGGGCGCCTATGTTCTGAAACCGGCCGAAGGCAAGCGTGATGTGACGCTGCTCGCAACGGGCTCGGAGGTCGGCCTTGCCGTCGAGGCGGCGGGCGCTCTCGCAAAAGACGGCATCGGCGCAGCCGTTGTCTCAGTGCCGTCGTTCGAACTCTTCCGCGCGCAGCCTGAGGGCTATCAACGCGAGGTTCTCGGCGACGTGCCGCGCGTCGCGGTCGAAGCGGGCATCGAGCAGTGCTGGTTCGAATGGCTTCGCAGGTCCGATGCCTTCGTCGGCATGCACGGTTTCGGCGCGTCGGCACCCGCGGGCAAGCTTTACGAGCACTTCGGCATCACGGCGGCGCATGTCGCTGACGAAGCCCGCCGCGTCATTGCGAAATCCTGACGACGGGCTGACGACACGCAATTTCTGCATCTGGAAATCGGAACGGTAGTCGAATGAACCTCGACAAGTTGAAGACGACGGACGGCATTGACGTCAAAGGCAAGCGCGTCATCGTTCGAGCCGATCTCAACGTTCCGGTGCGTGATGGAAAAGTGACGGACGCGACGCGCCTCGAGCGTCTGCTTCCAGGTCTCAACGCGCTGGCTGATCGCGGCGGCAAGGTCATCGTGATCTCGCATTTCGGGCGGCCGAAGAACGGTCCCGAGGCCGAGTTCTCTTTGCTGCCGATCGCGGAGACGCTGCAACGCCTTCTGGGCCGGGCCGTCGCGTTCAGCGGCGATTGCATCGGCACGGAGGCCGCCGGCACGGTAGCTAAGCTTAGTGATGGCGGCGTCGCCGTTCTCGAGAACCTTCGCTTCCATAAGGGCGAAGAGAAGAACGATCCGGCGTTCGCGGGGGAGCTTGCCAAGCTCGGCGATATCTTCGTCGGTGATGCGTTTTCGTGTGCGCACCGCGCGCATGCCTCGACAGAGGGGCTGACGCATTTTCTTCCGTCCTACGCCGGTCCGCTGCTGATGGAAGAAATCAACGCGCTCAGGACGGCACTCGAAAAGCCGCAGCGCCCGACGGCAGCGGTTGTCGGTGGCGCGAAGGTTTCGACGAAGATTCCGGTTTTGACGAACCTCGTCGCGAAGGTCGATCACCTCATCATCGGCGGCGGCATGGCGAACACGTTCCTGCAGGCGATGGGGGTTGCGGTCGGAAAGTCTCTCGCGGAGCCGGATTTCCACGGCACCGCGCTGGAAATCATGGCGGAAGCCAAGGAGAAGGGCTGCGAGATCGTTCTTCCGGTCGATGCGGTCGTGGCAACCGAGTTCAAGGAAGGGGCAGCGCACAAAGTCGTCACCGTCAGCAACGTTCCTGACGACGCCATGATCCTCGACGTCGGTCCGCAATCCGTCGCGCGCACCAGCGCCTTGCTCGAACACACCAGAACCTTGCTTTGGAACGGTCCGCTCGGGGCGTTCGAAATTGCGCCGTTCGGCGATGGTACGTTCGCGCTGGCGCGCGCTGCCGCAGCTTTGACGAAAGCTGGTAAGCTCGTCTCGGTCGCCGGTGGCGGTGACACGGTGGCGGCGTTGAATTCCGCGGGCGTGACGGACGATTTCACCTATGTTTCGACTGCTGGCGGGGCATTCCTCGAGTGGCTCGAAGGACGGGAATTGCCGGGCGTCGCGGCGCTTACGCGCTAGGCGCTCGAGGCAAAAGAAGTAGGTGCGTTAGGAAGCAGGTAACAATGCTGGCAGATGCTCAAATCTATTTCGGTGTTGCCCTGGCGGGTCTTGCGAGCTTTCTGTCGCCATGTGTGTTGCCGCTCGTGCCGCCTTATCTCGGCTATATCGGCGGGACGACGCTCGATCAGCTCACAGGCGAGGAGCGGATCGATCGGGGCGTCTGGGTGCGCGTCGTCATTTCCGCGGTCTTTTTCGTGTTGGGGTTCACGACCGTGTTCGTCGGTCTTGGCGCCGGAGCGAGTACGATAGGGCAGGTGATGCTGTCCTATCGGGCCGTTCTCGGAACTGTCGCCGGGCTCGTCATCATTGTGTTCGGCCTGCATTTCCTCGGCATTTTTCGCATCCACCTTTTTTATAAGGAAGCGCGCTACTCGACCGCAGCAGCGGAAGCGAGCTTTGCCAGCGCCTACCTGATGGGGCTAGCGTTCGCGTTCGGGTGGACGCCTTGCATCGGGCCGGTGCTCGCGACCGTGCTGACGCTCGCGGCGAGCGCGTCGAGCCTTTGGACGGGCGTCAGTCTTCTTCTCGTCTATTCGCTCGGGCTCGGCATTCCGTTCGTTCTCGCGGCGGTCGCGATACGACCGTTCCTTGGCTTCATGAAAAGGTTCAAGCGCCATTTCCACACGCTTGAGAAATTGATGGGCCTCCTGCTGGTGATTACAGGTCTGCTGTTCGTTTTCGGTGCGCAGAATTGGTTCAGCCAGTGGATGATCGAGAATTTTCCGGCGCTGGGCCGGATCGAATCCTACATCACGTCCCCCGATCTCGGAGCCCAAATCCTGAAAAAGGGCACGCCCTGAGCGGGCTGAAAGAGATGGCGGCCTTGACCGTTCCGATCGCACTGACAATCGCGGGGTCCGATCCTTCGGGCGGCGCCGGCATTCAGGCCGATCTCAAGACGTTCTCCGCTTTCGGAATTTACGGCGCGACGATCATCACGGCGCTGACGGCGCAAAATACGCACGGCGTATCGGGCGTTTTTCCGATATCACCGGAGTTCATTGCCGCGCAGTTTCATTCCGTCGTTTCCGATCTCAACGTTTCGGCCATCAAGACCGGGATGCTCGGCGATGTGGCGACGGTCGAGACCGTCGCGCGGCTCCTCGCGGAAATTCGGAACGTTCCCGTTGTCGTCGATCCGGTGATGGTCGCGACGAGCGGAGATGTTCTATTGGCGGCCGATGCCATCGATGCGGTGCGCCGCCTGCTCATTCCTAGAGCGCAGTTGATCACGCCAAATATTCCGGAGGCGAGCCGGCTGCTCGATCGTCCGGAGGCGGCGACGGAAGACGAGATGCGCAGGCAGGCGGAAGCGTTGATGGGATTCGGTTGCGGGTCCGTCCTCGTCAAAGGCGGTCACGGCGTCGGCGCCGAGGCGATCGATGTTTTCTTCGACGGACGAGAGCATCATATTTTCCGCCGCCCGCGCCTCGTCACGCGTAACACGCACGGCACCGGCTGCACGTTGTCGGCGGCGATCGCAGCAGGTCTCGCAGATGGCAAGTCGCTGCCGGATGCCGTCGAGGCCGGAAAGCTCTACGTTTGGCGCGCGCTGGAGGCCGGCGCACATATGCGCATCGGCGATGGCAACGGTCCCGTCGACCATAATTTTGCGCTTCGGAAAACGTAGCTTAACAGTATGTGCGTTCGATCCGTGCGAGTCGCATCTGTTGCGGGCGCGCATCTCAGTGGTTCGACTCGCACATTGAGAAAAGCGTCAAGTCTTGCGCGGCATCTGAGACTTTGGCAGCTTGCGCGCGACTTCGGCGGTATACGCCGTTCACAGACTCCGGGGGGAGCGCCAAGCTAAGTTTCGAGGGATTGAAACGGGGCTTGGCAAGAACCGGTCCGCCACTGGCGGGCCGGTTTTTTGTTGCCCAAGTGGCACAGATGTACGGCTTCGGTAGCCACCAAGCATTTCGGCCGGTGTAGTTGCGGCCAGATACACGTATTGTGAGAGTTAAGAATAAACGCTGTTTTGAAAGCGTGGGGGCGCGGCGAATGCGGAGTTTCAACAAACGCCAGAACCAGTTCCGGCGAGCGGCGATTGGCGTGGCCGCAATTGCGGCCTGGTCCAGTGCGGCTTCGGCGGGCGGGTTCGACATTCACGAACAGTCGACAGTCTTCCTCGGATCGGCGTCCGCAGGCTCTGCAGCGGGCGGCAGCCTTGGATCGATGTTCTGGAACCCGGCCGCAACGGCGCAATTCCCGGGTCTCAACTCGGAATCGTCCTACACGCTGATCCTGCCCGACGCGAATGTGGACATCACGGGTTCGCCTTTTGGTCCGGTCAACAGCAGCAGCGGCAATATCGGCATCGATGCGGCGACGAGCGCAAGCTACGGTGCCTATCAGCTCTCGAAAGACGTTTGGATCGGCATCGCGCTTAACTCGCCGTTCGGATTGGCCTCGAAGCCCGAAAATACGAACTACGTGGGCTCCTACTTAGGCGTTACCGCAAAACTCATCACGATGAACGCCAACCCGACGATCGCGTATCGCATCGCACCGGGGATTACGCTTGGTGCTGGTGTGCAGATCGAATGGGCGCAGACGAAGCTGCAGTTCCGCGATTCCCCCGGCAGCATAGCTCAGTTCGGCGGTAACGATTGGGCATTCGGTGCCACGGCGGGCATCACGCTGGAGCCGAGGGAAGGAACGACGATCGGCCTCGGTTATCGCTCTCAGATGACCCACGATCTCGAGGGAACATTTCATTCGCTTGCGACAGGCCCCGGCAGCGTACCGGGTGTAGCGACGGTCAACCTTCCCGATATCGTGACGTTGAGCGCGCGGCAGGTTATCACGCCGACCACACGGCTCCTAGGCACGATCGAATGGACGAATTGGAGCGTGTTCAAGGACCTGCCGTTGGCGCTTCCGGGCGTCGGCGGGTTGGACGTCAAGGCGAACTGGCATGACGGCTGGTTCTTCTCCGTCGGCGGTGAGTACGACTATTCTCCGCTGCTCACGCTTCGCAGCGGCGTCGCTTATGAGCTATCGCCCATCCAGGATGCTTCCGAAAGGCTCGTGCAAGTCCCCGACAACAATCGGGTCTGGCTGAGCATCGGTGCGAGCTACAAGTGGAGTGATTCCATAACACTCGATGCGGGGTATTCGCACATCTTTGTCCAGGATGGCGGCATCAACCTCGACACAGCCACTGGCTTTGGCCCATTCACCGGAACCGCCCAGGCTTCTATCGATCTCATTTCGCTCGGCGTGCGGACGAAGTGGTGATACCCGTCCTCATCTAGAAACAAAAAACCGGGCTCACGGCCCGGTTTTTTTTATATGCGCTTCCCTCGAGGCGAGCTCTAGGCGGCGTCGTCGACCTTCATCTCGTGCATGATGCTTTCGAGAATGCCTTCGAGCTTGTTTGCCGATGTTTCGAGGGCGCTGGCGGCGGAAACGACGCGGTTCGACTGCGCCGCCTGGGATTGGCTCATGGCATAGAGCCGGCCGGCGTTACGGGCGATTTCCTCGCAGCCTTTCGGATCGAAGGGATTGGCCTGCAGCGACCAGGCAATGTCGTGGATGTCTTCCGCGGCCTTCAGGATTGCCTGGCTTGGCAGAATGCTTTCGTCGACAACGGGTCTCGCCAATAGGACGGCCCGTGTCTCGGCCATTTGTGCCTTGATCGCTTCGATTTCGGCCTTGAGCTGCCCGAGAAGGGCGGGCGGCTCGCGAAGCGAGCTTTGCAGGCGCTTGATTGCATCCTCGAGAAGTGCGCTGTCCAGCCGGCGTGCCCGTCGTCCGTGCTCGGCCAAAAACCAGCGCCCGCGGGCGGTTTCCAGCAGCGTCGTTTCGATAGCTCGATATTCGGTTTCAGTGTCGCTAGGGATGACCGAGGTAAGAGCCTGCATGGCCGTGTTTTGCTCCGCAAAAATCAGCTTAATGAGTTATGTGATTCTTGTCGGGTGCGGACACAACCTCAAGCTGAACCCACTTGAAGTTGTTGAGCATTCGAAGCGGTTCAGCCTTATAC
>JAEWCT010000160.1 GCA_023390485.1 Pseudomonadota bacterium | reverse complement strand
CCTCATGACACCGCGGCGACGGGGACGCCCGAGGCGATGCGATGTGCCAGGACCGTCTTCAAGAAATCTTCGGCGATCGCCCAGGCGATGTTGACGTCGGCGACGCCCTGAAGCCCACGCCATGCCGGATTGGAATTGACTTCCAGAACCTGAAGCTCGCCCTCTGCCGTGCGAATGAGATCAATGCCGGCGTAATCGGCATCGACGGCGCGCATCGCGGCTATCGAAATGCGAGTCATTTCGTCATCGGGGAGATGGGCTCGGGCTTTGCCGCCTTGGTGAATGTTCGTTACCCAATTGGTGCCTCGCCGCGTCATGGCCGCGACCACGCGGTGACGGGTTGCGAGAACGCGCCAATCCTCGAAGAGGCCGTCGCGCGGCGCGACGTAATCCTGCATGTAATACATCTGATCGACGGTCTCGGGTGCGGGCAGCTCGCTCTGCTGAGCGATCATGCCGATGCCTTTGCCCTGACTGCCGAACAGCGGTTTCACGACGAGTGGGCGATCGAGCCCTTCGGTGTATTCGAGCGCGTGCGGAAGCGTTTCGCAGACGCGCGTGCGTGGGGTCGGGATGCCGTTCTTGTGCAGAAGAAACGTCGTTTGCGATTTGTCTACGCACCGTTCGATAGCGCGCGCGTCGTTCCAGACCCGCACGCCGCTTTCGCGCAGCGCATGCAACAGGCCGAGCCGGAACGTAATCTGCTCGAGCGTTCCGGCGGAGATCGAGCGCACGAAAACGCCGTCGGGCAAGCGGCCTTTGAAGCCTGGAATGTCGATGCCGCTTTCGAGGCCGGTGTCGAAGGCGCAATGGGGAAGCGATGAAACCGTAACGCGCGCGCCCATGGCTTCGAGCGAGCGAACGATACGGCGGGCGTGCCATTCGCCTCGCCCCTCTTCGATCAGAAGGGCGAGGTGCAGGCCATCGCCAGGACCCGGCAAAGGATCAGGCGTTATCTCAGCGGAAGCTCGCATCGACGATCTCCGGCGCGAGCTGGCCTGCGCGGAAGGAATTCCCCGTCTCGACGTTCGAGACGATCACCTGAGCGGGTGAGAACAGCATCGGATCAATTTTGTAGAAGTCGCCGTTAACGTCGGCGAAAATCTCGGCGAACGGCTTGCCGTAGACGCCGCAGGTGCTCGCCGGCAGATTTTCCGCAAGCCGCTTGGCATCGGTATCCGGACCTTTGACGAAAAGATGGATGCGGCCGCCATAGATGATGGCGTCGTTGGTACGACCCATCGCCTTGACGAAATCGGGAACCGGCGGCGCGATCGGCGTCGTGCCGGTGCCGTCGAGGATATTTTCGAGAGGGAAATGGAGAGCGTGCGCCTTATGGATCGCCACCTCGAGAACGCGGGCTGCAATCTGCACCGTGCCCGCGAGGCTCCAGGTTGTTGCGTACAAGATCGAAAGGCCGGTCGGATCGATGCCGCAGTGCGTCGACAGCTTCGCGATGACTGCCGCGGGCGGAGCCTTATCACCTTCGATGACGAGAGTCGCCTTCGGGGAATGGTCGACGTACTTCAGTTCCTTGAACAGATCCTCGACACGCGACAGAGCGCGCGCTGGTCCGGAGCCGAGCGCGAAGAAGCCCGATTCTTCGTCGCTGATCGTCCAGCCGGCGTACTGGCTGGCGAGGCAGGCGATGACGGGATTGTTCGACGAGACGACAACGCCCAGCGGCCAATTGGGGAGGCCGGACGATTGCGTGAATGCCACGGTGCCGAGGCCGCCCATGCAGACTTCGCCGAGACGACGGCCAGCTTCGAGCCCGCCGACAACGTTCGCGCCCATGTCGATGAGGCGTTCGCCGAGGCTGCCTTTCGTAACGGAGATGCGAAGCGCATCAGCGTTGGCCACGATGTCGTCGACGATCTTTGCGGCGCCTGCCGAGACGCTGGGCTGCTTTACCATTAGAAACTCCGGGTCAGGATTTGGCGTGTCCGTATATCAGGTCTTCAAGTTCCGCCAAGCGTTTGCGAGCGAGGGCTTCTGCCGCATCTGCCGTCGGCGCTTCGGCGAGCGCGGTCGCAAGTGGCGCGCCGAGCGGGATGAACGTACCAGGCGCACCGCGGTCGGCGCTCCAGTCGGGCCAGGGGATCTCGTTAAGTATTACGGGAGCCCGGTCGGCGTGAAGGATCGCCATCGCTTTTGCGTGCTTGGGAATTTCGCGATCGCCGTCGGAGGCGGCACCCATCCAGGCGGCCATATGCTGTGCGAACAGTTGGCCTTTGCCGTCGTCGAGCACATCGAGCGATGCTCCGGGTCGTGGATTGACTTCAAGCAGCTGTGGGCCAAGCGCAGGATCGACGATGAAATCGAAGGAGGCCATGCCGCGTAGACCCAGGTTGTTCGCAACGGCATATACATTGTTCAATATTGTTTCACGTAGGCGTTCGTCGATAGACGGGTTCGATACGCAGCCGCCGAAGCGAAATGGATGTTCCGAGGACGGCGAGATCCATTGGCGGCTGAACAAAATCGTGTTGCCTTCGGCCGCAAATACGCCGCCGGCGGAAATGCGTTCGCCTTCGAGTTCCTTCTGGAAATAGCGGCGCGGCTTACTGTGCTGAGGGCCGTGGCACACCCTTATATGGCGACCGCCGCTGCCGCCGATGCGCTTCGATATCCAGCCCTCAGGGTCGGCTGGTGGATCGGCTTCCGTTTTCGGGTGCTTGACGCCGAGCCCATCAAGGA
>JAEWCT010000041.1 GCA_023390485.1 Pseudomonadota bacterium | reverse complement strand
GCTCTGCCTCGAAAAGGGCGCGAAGCTCCGCGTCGCGCCGGTCGATGACTGTGGCGCTCTCCTGCTCGATGAGTTCGGCAAGCTGTTGAACGCTCGCACGAAGCTTGTCGCCTTCACACAGGTGTCGAACGCCCTTGGGACTATCACGCCTGCGAAGGCCATGGTCGAGATGGCGCATCGCGTCGGAGCCTGGGTTCTGGTCGATGGCGCGCAGTCCGTGTCACACATGAAAGTCGACGTGCAAGACCTCGATGCCGACTTCTTCGTGTTCTCAGGACATAAGCTTTTTGCCCCGACAGGCATCGGCGTCGTCTACGGCAAGAAGGATTTGATGGACACGCTGCCTCCCTACCAGACAGGAGGCAACATGATCCGCGACGTGACCTTCGAGCGGACTGAGTTTCACAAATCACCGCAACGGTTCGAGGCCGGAACGGGCAATATCGCCGATGCCGTCGGCCTTGGCGCTGCAATCGACTATGTCGAACGCATCGGCCTCCACAACATCGCCGAATACGAACACAAGCTGCTCGTTTACGCGACAGAACGATTGCTGCAGATACCGGGTCTTCGCATCATTGGAACGGCTCCGGAAAAAGCGAGCGTCATTTCGCTGATCCTCAAAGGCATCCCGAGCGAAGAAATCGGCGCACGCCTGAATAAGTACGGCATCGCGGTGCGTTCAGGCCATCACTGCGCCCAACCTATCCTGCGTCGCTTCGGCCAGGAGACAACGGTGCGGCCGTCCTTCGCGTTCTACAATACCTGCGAAGAAATCGACGTGCTGGTCGCGGCACTGAAGGATATCCAGGCAGAAACCGCAATACCTCGGCTCTAAGCCAATCGAGAGTGCGTGCACAGTCTGGCCGCGATCGCAACTACCACGAACAAAGGCAGCCCCGTATTGCGGCGGCTGCCTTTTCTATTTGATCACACAGAACACGCTCGCGAAATGCTGCGGAAAGTAGACGATGGCGACACCGCCCATCACGAGGACAAGGCCAGCCAAAAGATTGAGCCTCGTGCCTCCAGCGCGCCGGTTAAGCCACGAGATTCCGTAAGCTGATGCAATCACGGCCGGAACGGTGCCAACGCCGAAACCGAGCATGAAAGTCGCGCCTTGCGCGCCCGTACGCGTCAGAGATGCCAGGAACGCCGCGCCGTAAACCATCGGGCAGGCATTGAGCCCCCAGACGACACCGAGCGCGACGGGGGCGAGGTAACGACCCTGCCCCGCGGGACGCAGCAGCGAGTTTACGCCGGACGCAAGCACTTCCATGCCATGATCGATGATGGACAACCTCGGCATCAGTCCGGCAAGCACCAGCCCCATCCATAACAATGATGCGGCCGCCGCCCATTGCAGCACGATGGGGCTCTGCATCGGCGTGCGAGACAGGATATCACCGCCAAAAGCACCGGCCGCACCGCCGATGGCCGTGTAAGTCAAGATCCGCCCGACCTGCATCAGAACGAGATTGAAATTTCTATCTCCTGACGTTTTCGCTCCAAGCAGCAGGTTCGCTCCGCAGGCAATGCCACCGCACATCGCGCCGCAATGGAACGCACTGGCGAGCCCGCCGGTAGCACCGCTGAAGAAGCTCTCGTTAAACATCGTCGGCTTCGTTCCGATCCTGTTTGGTCACCATGCGATCGTTGTCATCGCTGATCGCGCGCCACTTGGCACCTTCGAGATCATCGAATTGGCCGCTGCGAAGTGCCCAGAGGAAGGCGGCGAGCCCCATCATCCCGAGCGTCAGCGCAGCAGGAACAAGCCAAGCAAGCGACGTCATGCCGATGCTCCAACGTTTGGAAGGCGCAAAGTCTTCGAGCGAAGACGAAGCGCGTTTGCTGTGACCATGATCGATGATCCCGACATGGCGAGCGCCGCAATCAATGGCGTCACGTAACCCGCCATCGCGAGCGGCACGAAAAGCGAATTGTAGAGAATAGCGATCGCAAAGTTCTGCAAAGCCAAACGGCGTGCGGCTTTAGCGACCGACAAAGTCTCGATGACCGGTTGTAGAACGTCGCCTTGAAAGACGGCGTCGGCTGTTGCCTGCGCGATGTCGATGCCTGATGCCGGTGACAGCGAGGCATGTCCAGCGGCAAGAGCCGGCGCGTCGTTGAGGCCGTCACCGACCATCAGCGTCTTGCATCCGCGCGCCTTCAAGGCTTCGATCGCACGCAGTTTCTGGTCTGGACGAACCTCTGCAGTCCAATCCTCGATGCCACAGGCCGCGGCTGTTTGCGCAACCGCGGCGCGCCGGTCTCCGGATAACAGGCTGACGCGATATCCCGCGTGCCGCAGTTCCGAAACGCACGCCGCCGCGTCCTTACGTAATTCGTCCACGAAGTTGAAGCCAACAGCTGGCTTGCCTTCGGCCACGTACCAGATCGATGCGTTCCGATCCACGACACCGGCCCAGGCAGCCGACCCGACCTTCTCCTCGAAACCCATTGACGTCGTGACGAGACCCGACCCCGGAACTTCTGCGACGCTCTCGACGG
>JAEWCT010000037.1 GCA_023390485.1 Pseudomonadota bacterium | reverse complement strand
AAATCGATGCGTAATAGCCTTTGAGCTTCTGCTTGGCCTTGAGCTGCTGGCCGAAGTCGGAAAGCTTGCCCGAGCGGCGCTCGCCATGCTGGCCAGGACGGCTCTCGCGGCGGTTGAGCGGGCTCTTGGGACGGCCCCAGATGTTCTCGCCGAGACGGCGATCAATCTTATGCTTGGCGCGAACGCGCTTAGTCATCTTCTAGCACTCCATGAGTTATGGCACGGCCCGATTGAACCGTGACTGTGGAGCGCCCCCCTCCTCATCCCCCTTTCGGGGGCCGACAGGCATGGACCTTCAACAGTCCCGCCACGGGTGCGCAGAAATCAAACGCGGGCCCGTAAGGACCCGCGAAGACGTGTGGGTGATACCGGCGTCGGGCCGTCTCGTCAACGGCCTATATGACGCTTAATTCTTCTTGATCGTCGTTTCCGTGATCGAGGTCGAGCCGGTTGCGACCGGAGCACCTGCTGCGACCGGAGCGCCGGCTGCCGGAGGCTGCCCGGCTGCCGCGAAATTGGGCGGCGGGCTTGCGGCAACGTAGGCCGCAATCATTTCCTTAACCTTCTTGCGCTGCTCGTCCGAGCAGGTCTGCGCCGGCTCTTTCTTTTCGTCGACGACGACTTCCTTGTCGCCTTCCTTCTCGACGAGCTTGATCCGGCCCGTCAGCAGCATCACCGTCGTGAGGTGCAACTGACTGATGTAGACCAGATTTTGCTGGGTCCACTTCTTCTTGGCCTCTTCCCGGCGCATCATGGCGCGGTGATTCAGCACCTGGTCATCACGCAGATCGCAGATCTGGGCATGCGCCGAAAGCCGCCCGGCCTTGATCACATCGCGTGCCACGTCGAGCGGAACCTCGACTTCCGACTTCTTGTTCTTGTCGATGACAATGACCGAGCCGTCCGGCTTGGAGAATTGCTGCGGCGTGAGCGACCAAGCATATTCCATGAACGATCTTACCGCGTGCTCGCTGAGTTCCTGCGCGCCGGCGGGTACTGCAGTACCCATAAGCGACAGCGCCATTACGCTCGCCAACACCCCCGCCCTCGTATTCATCCACATCTCCAGTTGAGCCTCTTTGACTTTCTTTATTAGTGAATGGGAAACCCAGGCGCGGCCCTTGCAGCAGCCACGTTGCACAATGCCATTAGCCTCTCGAGTTGGCATCGCTCGGCCCAAAACTTGGCCATATGAAGGCGCTTACTCTCCCCCTTTTCGGGCCTTTCCTTTGCCCTGTGAAAGCGTGGCAACTATGCCACGAAGGGTGCGTACTTCCTGCTCTGTCGCGTTGAGTCTCGTCAAGAGCGTACGCAGGTTTTGTGACACGACCGCTCTGCGGTGAGCCGGATTGAAAAACCCGTTGGTTTCCAGCTCACTCTCTAAATGTTCAAACAGTCCAAGGAGTTCCTGCTTGGTCGCCGGACGGTCCCGGCCCATGTAGAGACCTTCGGTGAGAGGTTTCTCATAGGTTGTGACCCGGCCGAGACTTCGCCCGACATCACTCCGCATCCATTCGTATCCCGTTAGCAGCACCGCCTGCGCCAGATTGAGAGAAGCGAAACGAGAATTTACTGGAATCATGATGAACGCGTCCGCGACCGCAACCTCGTTCGTCTCGAGCCCATTGCGTTCGCGCCCGAACAGCACGCCGCAGCGCTCGCCCCGGCCGATCCGCTTCCGCATTTCGACGATGGCTTGCTCCGGCGTTAGCACGGGCTTGCGAAGATCCCGCTGCCGCGCCGTCGTCGCCCCGACCCAGTTCAGATCCGCCATGCTCTCTTCGAGCGTGCCGTAGGCCTGCGCGTCATCGATGATGTAGTTTGCCCCGGACGCCGCGATCCGCGCCTTTTCGTTCGGCCAGCCGTCGCGCGGATTGACGAGACGAAGATCGTCGAGCCCGAAATTCGCGCAGGCACGCGCCACCATGCCGATGTTGTCCGCGAGTTGTGGCTCCATCAGAATGATGGACGGCGTTTCGCCCTCCCCTGCCACCGGTTCCCCGCGCATATGCGCCCGCCGCAGCCCGTGGCGCAGCTTGCGAATGACCCGGCGCGCCCAGAACCAGTAATTCTCACCCGACCACTGCTTGGCGAGCGTTTCGAGGCACGGCGTCGCCACCGTCTCGGTGCCCTCGCCCCGGAGGCGAACGCGGCCGTCGCCGACGATCACTTCCTTCTTGCTGAGGATGAACTGATCGAGCGTTTCGATGCCCTGGGCTTCCGTCCGCCGCTTGCACCCCTGGCAGGTTACGTTGTCCTCGACGCATTTGAGGCTGGCACAGTATTGCAGGATAGGCTCGAGCGTCGTCCGGTCGAGGCCCGGAATGGCGAGCGCTGCGAGCCCTTGATCGATCGATGCGGAATGGCACGCATGCACGATCGCGGCGACGGGCGTATCACGAGGCCCGGTCACAGGTTCACCCCCAGCACCGACCCGAATGTCCGGCACCGCCCCGATCCGATGAGCGTCCGTCTCGACGTTCAATCCTGTCTCCGGTCGAAAAATTGGCAAGCAAAGCGTCAGGCCCCAGGCCTCGCCGCTCCGCCCTGCCTAATGCTTTGGTAATGACAGACTGTCAAACTCCAGGGCACGTCAAGGCCCAGCGCAAAGAAGTTACCGGAGACTTAAGACCGCTGCGTTTTGTCTCTGCCTCGCCGGCATCCGCGAGCACCGAACCGCCAGTGATCCCCGCCATGCGCCGCATCGATATTCCCACCGTATTCGCGCTGCTGGCGATTGCGTTTTGGGCCTTCTCTATAAACACCGCCCGCGTCAGTCCCCAGGGCTGGATCACGACCCCCCAAGGCCTCCCTGCCGATGGCGATTATCTCGGAATCTACTCCGCAGGTCAGTTGGTCGGCAGCGGGGACCTTATGGCCACCTATGACCCCGTGCGCCACAAGGGTGCCCAGCGCGCACTCGATCACAATCCAAACGGCGGCAATTTCCCGTGGTCCTATCCCCCAACCTTTCTCTTAGCCGCCGCCGCGCTTGCGTTGGTTCCCTACGCGGCATCGATGCTGACGTGGATCTGCGCGACGCTTTCCCTGCTCGTCGCTGCGCTCGCTCGGATCAGCACGTCGCGGCGCGATCTGCTGCTGATGTTGGCAACTCCCGGCCCATGGCTGAATTTCTACATCGGGCAGAACGGCGCGTTGACGTCCGGCCTTTTGGGATTTGGGCTTGTGCTGCTTGAAACCAGGCCGATCCTGGCCGGCGTCGCTATCGGGCTCCTGTCGTTCAAGCCGCATCTTGGCTTGCTCATTCCGATCGCACTTATTGCCGGCGGCTATTACCGCTCTATCGCCGCCGCGGCGCTGACCGTCGCTGCCATAGTGATCGTCTCGATAGCCGCATTCGGCATCGCGTCCTGGCTCGCATTGCCGAAGCAGCTTCAGCACGTCGCTTCCCTCATCGCGACGTCCCCCGATACCGAGAGGATACAAACGCCGTTCGGACTTGCCCGCAGTCTCGGGCTTTCGGCCGACCACGCGCTTTGGCTGCAAGCCGCCGTATCGGCCGCCGTCGCTGTCGTCATCGGCTGGCTCTGGAGCCGTCGGACCGTCAGCTTCGATCTGAAGGCTGCCGCATTGGCGGCCGCTATAACGCTCGCAAGCCCGTACCTCTTCGTCTACGACCTCGTCATGCTGACGGTCGCGCAGGCCTTCCTCCTTCGCCACATTTCACGGCACGGCATGACGCGCGTCGATGCCTATGGCCTCTTGCTCGCGAACGTCTTCATCCTGTTTTTCTCCAAATTGCCGCCGGTGCCGCTTGGCGTGTTCGGAAGCTTCATAGTCATGGCCCTGATCCTGAGACACGTCTGGATCGAGACAACAAACTGCGACGCGCTTCAGGCAGGCGAAAAAAACCTCGGGCCGGCGCCCATGTCGGCCGCAATTCAAGCCGGTAGGGCTTGAAACGCCCCCCAATCTGACGCACTACGTCAAAAAGCTCTCTTCGCATGTGCGTAATGGGCCTTTAGGCTTGGCGCGCCGGCATCCCGAACCTCATCCGTCCTTATCTTCCCGCGAGACATCCCCCATGCAGAAAATCAAGGTTGAAGGCACCGTCGTCGAACTCGACGGCGACGAGATGACCCGCATTATCTGGAAGCTGATCAAGGACAGCCTCATCCACCCCTACGTCGACGTTAATCTCGAATACTATGACCTGAGCGTCGAAAACCGCGACAAGACCGGCGACCAGATCACGATCGACGCCGGCAACGCCATCAACAAACACGGCGTCGGCGTTAAGTGCGCGACGATCACGCCCGACGAAGCGCGCGTCAAAGAATTCAGCCTGAAGGAAATGTGGAAGAGCCCCAACGGCACGATCCGCAACATCCTCGGCGGCGTGATTTTCCGCGAGCCGATCATCTGCAAGAACGTGCCGCGTCTCGTTCCGGGCTGGACCCAGCCGATCATCGTCGGCCGCCACGCCTACGGCGATCAGTATAAGGCGACGGACTTCAAGTTCCCTGGCAAGGGCGTGCTGACGATCAAGTTCGTCGGCGAGGATGGCACCGTCATCGAAAAGGAAGTCTTCAAGGCGCCGGACGCGGGCGTCGCGATGGCGATGTATAATCTCGATGAATCGATCCGCGACTTCGCACGCGCGTCGCTGAACTACGGCCTGGCGCGCAACTATCCCGTTTATCTCTCGACGAAGAACACCATCCTCAAAGCCTATGACGGCCGCTTCAAGGATATCTTCCAGGAGATCTACGACGCCGAGTTCAAGGCCGAATTCACGAAGCGCAAGCTCACCTACGAGCATCGCCTGATCGACGACATGGTCGCGAGCGCTCTGAAGTGGTCGGGCGGCTACGTCTGGGCCTGCAAGAATTACGACGGCGACGTCCAATCCGACACGGTTGCGCAAGGCTTCGGCTCGCTCGGCCTGATGACCAGCGTGCTGATGACGCCGGACGGCAAAACGGTCGAGGCAGAAGCTGCGCACGGCACCGTCACGCGCCATTATCGCGAGCATCAGAAAGGCAAGGAAACGTCGACAAACTCCATCGCCTCGATCTTCGCCTGGACGCGCGGCCTTGCACAC
>JAEWCT010000006.1 GCA_023390485.1 Pseudomonadota bacterium | reverse complement strand
TGCCCTCCCCCGACCAGTTTATGGAGGCAATCGACGCGACGGCTCCGAGCGCCGCCAACGCCGGGAGCACCGCCGCGAAAGGATCGGGCGACATCCGGGTGTCGGTTTCGTCGAGATCTTCTCTATGACTTTTGCTCAAATCTGGTGCGCCCCTTGATCAGCGCCGCACCATAAGCGAGTTCCTGTGACGGCGCTATTTCTACTCGCCCGGAGCGCTTCCGGAAAAGTGGGCACCGGTTTTCCGATAAGAAGCGCGACCAAACAAAATGCCAGAACCGCTCAATAAACGCGCGCCTTGGGCTCGATGTACTTGACCTCGTTGGTCATCGTCCGCGTGTGCACCGGCCGGTCGTCGATCGTGACGGTCTTCGCTGCATAATCGGCCCAGGTGAGTGTGTGCTTAATCCAGTTGACGTCATCGCGCTTCGGAAAATCTTCGCGTGCGTGCGCGCCGCGGCTTTCCTTGCGGTTTTCTGCCCCGACGACCGTCACCGCAGCCTGCGCGATCAGGTTGTCGAATTCGAGCGTCTCGACGAGATCCGAATTCCAGACGAGCGAGCGATCGGTGACCTGAATATCCTCGGCGTCGCGCCACACGGCGTGGATCTTCTCGACGCCTTCCTTCAGCACCGGCCCATCGCGAAACACGGCGCAGTTCGCCTGCATGATCTTCTGCATGCGCAGCCTGAGCGCGGCCGTCGGCGTCGAGCCCTTGGCGTGGCGGAAGCGATCGAGACGCGCGAGCGTCGGCTCGTTCGCGTCCTTCGGAAGATCCGGCTGCGCAACGCCCGATTCGATCGTCTCCGCGCAGCGAAGCCCGGCGGAGCGGCCGAAAACCACGAGATCGATGAGCGAATTCGAACCAAGGCGATTGGCGCCGTGCACTGAAACGCATGCCGCTTCGCCGATCGCCATCAAGCCCGGCACCACGTGATCGGGATCGCCGTTCTTTTTGGTCAGAACCTCACCGTGATAATTCGTAGGGATGCCGCCCATGTTGTAATGGACGGTGGGCAGCACCGGGATCGCCTGCCGCCGCAAATCGACACCGGCGAAAACCTTCGCGTTCTCCGTGATGCCCGGCAGACGCTCGGCCAGAATTTTCGGATCGAGATGATCGAGATGCAGATAGATGTGATCGGCTTCCGGACCAACGCCGCGGCCCTCGCGGATCTCGATAGTCATCGAGCGCGAGACGACGTCGCGCGACGCCAGATCCTTGGCGTGCGGCGCATAACACTCCATGAAGCGTTCGCCCTTTGAATTCGTCAGATACCCGCCTTCGCCGCGCGCGCCCTCGGTGATAAGCACGCCCGCCCCGTAAATGCCGGTCGGGTGGAACTGCACGAACTCCATGTCCTGAAGCGGCAACCCAGCGCGTAGCACCATCGCGTTGCCGTCGCCGGTGCAGGTGTGCGCCGACGTGCACGAGAAATACGTGCGCCCATATCCGCCGGTCGCCAGAATGGTCTTTTTCGCGCGGAAACGATGCAGCGTGCCGTCGTCGAGATTGAGCGCGATGATGCCCCGGCAGGCCCCGTCGCGGTCCATGATCAGATCGAGCGCGAAATACTCGATGAAGAACTCCGCCGACTGGCGCAGCGACTGGCCGTAAAGCGTATGCAGCATCGCATGGCCAGTTCGGTCGGCAGCGGCACAGGTGCGTTGCGCGGGCGGCCCCTCGCCGTAATCCGTCGTCATGCCGCCGAACGGGCGCTGATAGATCTTGCCGTCCTCGGTGCGCGAGAACGGAACGCCGTAGTGCTCGAGTTCGTAAACCGCAGCCGGAGCGTTGCGACAGAGATATTCGATCGCGTCCTGATCGCCGAGCCAGTCGGAGCCCTTCACCGTATCGTACATGTGCCAGCGCCAGTCGTCGCGGCCCATGTTGCCGAGCGCGGCGGCAACGCCACCCTGCGCCGCGACGGTGTGCGAACGCGTCGGAAAAACCTTCGTCACGCACGCTGTCTTGAGGCCGGCCTCCGCGCAGCCGAGCGTCGCGCGAAGTCCCGCGCCACCGGCACCGACGACAACGACGTCGTAGACATGATCTTGGACGCGGTAAGCCTTACCGGTTTGGGAAGGCGCGGCAATCGCACCATTGGCTTTGCCATTCGCTGCCGGCATCGGGCTCAGGCTCCAAAACTCAGTTTCAAAACTGCGAACACGCTCGAAAGCGCAATGAAGATCGCAAAGAACGTGTTCAGCATCAGCGCGACAAGCTTCGGCCCCTCCGCATGCACGTAGTCTTCGATGATGGTTTGCATGCCGAGCCGCATATGGATCGTGGCCGACAGGATCAGCGCCAGCAACGCCAGCGCGATCAGCGGGTGCGCGAGCTTCTGGCGGACGGTGATATAATCGGCGCCGATCAACGACGCGATGAGCCAGACCAGGAAGACGCCGAGGAACACATTGGCGACCGCCGTCACGCGCTGCTTCCAGAAGTGATCAGTGCCTTCCTTCGCCGATCCGAGATAGCGAACTTTCTTGAGCGGGGTTCGCATCGTTTTCATCAGGCGCCCCCAAGTGCGACGAACGCCCAGATGATTGCGGTCAGCGTGAAGGATGCGGCAAGCGTTCCCCACGAAAGAATGTCGATCGTCTTGAGGTCGTAGCCGTGGCCCGTGTCCCAGATGAAATGGCGGAGCCCCCCCACCATGTGATGCATCAGGACCCAGGTATATCCGAGAAGCACGACCTTCCCGGGCCAGGTGGCGAACAAGCTCGAGACATAATTGTAATAGTCAGGCCCAGTGGCAGCCGCGATCAGCCACCAGGCGACCAGCAGCGAGCCGAAGTACAGCGCCGCGCCGGTGATGCGATGCATGATCGACATCACCATGTTGACGAGCGGAGAATAGATTTGAAGGTGTGGCGAGAGCGGCCGCTCGGGTCGCACGCCGCGGCCTGATGTGGCTTCCATCGGACGTCCTTCTGATGCGTGTGAAGCAAACGTGTAGCGGCTCGAAGCGAGCGCGGCAATTCGCCAAATGCCACAGAGACTAGGGCGAGGCCAGCGAATTGACGGTTGCCCGTCTAAGCTGCGCACCGCTTTCGGCGGCAGTCTCCAAGGAAAGACCGCGACGGCAAACTCGAACGGCGCTGCGACCTGAGAGCCGGCTACTTCGATTTGAGAACCCCGCATGCAACTCTCGAACCGGCATCCCCCTCCGGATCGGTCTGGTAATCGTCGGCTTTTTCGAACAATACGAGCGATGATCCGTCGGCATCGAAAAGCGTGTCTTCAGTGTCTTTGTTGAGGTGCAGATAGGGGCTCAGAACCTCCGCTAGGGCCGACCCGTCGGCGCCCGCCACGACATTCGGCAAATCCCCGGCCATCGGACCTTCCTCATTGAGGAAACCATGCTTGGCACCGAGTGGATTGTAGATTGCCCCCGCCGACGAAAAGTCGCCTTCGCATTTGCCCGCGTCATGCAAGTGCAAGCCGTGCGCGCCCGGCGTCAGCCCTTTGAGATCGAACTTCAAGAGCACGCCAGCGGCGATTTCCGTCAAGGTGATCGTGCCGGCGCTGGTGCCGTTGGCGAGCTTGATTTCGGCAACCGCCGTCTCTCCCATGGCTTCCGCCTTGTGAGAGGCCGCAAAGAGAAGGATCGCGACCGCCACGGCTGCCGTCTTTTGGATTTTCATGCGAGTGCTCCCTTACGCACCGCCGGACGGCCTTGCCCCCCGGTCCGGCTACACGGTAGCCGGTTCGCTCAACCCCGGCGAGGCAGCACAAGCCACGTATCGAGATCGAGGACAACCCCCTCGGCATACTCGCCCGTCGGGGTTTTGAGCGGCAGTGACGCACAATCCTGATTTTTGACCCCGACCAGCCGCACCCGGAGGGCGCCGACGTCGGTCCGGCCGGGTATCTCGGCTTTTTCAAGCACCTCGGACCAGGCGTAGATCGTATCCCCGGCGAAGGTCGGGGCCACATGGCGGCCGCCGTTGATGGCAGCCAGGTGAAACGCGTTGCCGAGACCGTTGTACGAAAGCGCCCGGACGAGCGAGATCACGACGCCGCCATAGACGATCCGCTTGCCGAACCGCCCCTTCGATTCCGTATGCTGATTGAAGTGCACCTTGGCCTTGTTCTGATAGAGGCGCGTCGCCGTCTGATGCTCGGCTTCTTCGAGCGTCATGCCGTCGACGTGGTCGATCTTCTCGCCGGGCTCGTAGTCCTCCCAGCGATGCGGCGATCCGGCAAGGGCGAAATCATATTTGCTGACGTCGAGCGCGGGCACGGCACCGGCGAGATCATTGGGATCGACACGTTCGGGAAGCTTCGGAACCACGGCTTCCGGCGCCGGCGAGCCTTTCGAGCGCTTGCGCACCATCACCCAGCGGCAATACTCGAGCACCGTTTGCCCGTCTTGGTTACGCCCGGTCGAACGCACATAAACGGTCCCCGTCTCGCCGTTGGAATTCTCCTTGAGGCCAATCACTTCCGACGTCGAAGTCAGCGTATCGCCTGGATAGACCGGCTTCAGAAACCGGCAATCGGCATAGCCGAGGTTGGCGATGGCGTTGAGCGAGATATCGGGCGTCGTCTTTCCGAAGACGACGTGAAACGTCAGCATGTCGTCGAGGGGCGCCTTCGGATACCCGATCGCCTTTGCAAAGGTGTCGGCCGATTGAACGGCGAAACGCGACCCGTAAAGCGCCGTATAGAGCGCGACATCGCCATCGGTGACCGTGCGCGGCGTCGCGTGATGGATGACTTGGCCGAAGTTGAAATCTTCGAAGAAATTGCCTGCGTTGGTCTTTGTTCCGGCCATCGTCCCCGCCTTGAATTTTTCGGGAAGCCCAAAAAGCTGGGCTTCGGCTGTTCCAGCCCTTTTCGGCCAGTCTTTTTCGGGATATCCACCCCGAACCGCAACTTTTTTCGCCGATAGAAGACGCGCTTTAGGGCCGCAGAAGAATGGGCCCCAGGCTCAGAACCAGGGCTCAGAACCAGGGCTCTTCGACCTTGGAGCGGGCGTTGATCGCCTCGGCAATCGCCGCCACGCGCTTCGCCATCACGAGGTGCAACCGTTCGACCATGCGTCCTTCGACCGTGATGACGCCCTTGCGCGCGTTCTCCGGCTCTTCGAAAGCCTTGATGATCTTTCTCGCCCACGCAATCTCGTCGCCGGTCGGCGAAAAGACCTCGTTGCACGGCACCACCTGCGATGGATGGATCAGCGTTTTGCCGTCCATCCCGAGCGTCCGGCCGTGCTCGCATTCCGCCCGAAATCCGAGATCATCCTTAAAATCGTTGTAGACGCCATCGATAACGTCGAGCCCGTAAGCCCGCGCCGCGACAAGCGTCATCGCGAGCCACGGAACGACCGCGAACCGGTTGCTGCTGGCGAGCGCCCGGCTTTCCTTCAACAGGTCGTTGGTGCCGAGCACGAAGCAGGCGAGCCGGTTGTCGGGATCTGGACCGCATGCCGCGATCTCCCGGGCGTTGATGATGCCCATCGGCGTTTCGATCATCGCCCAGAGCCTGATGCGTGGATCGGCCTCCGCCGCTTTCACGACCTTGGCTGTGCCCGTTACATCGCCCGGCGTCGAAACCTTCGGGACGAGGATGGCATCGGGCACCACTGCAATAGCCGCGTGCAGATCCGCCATTCCCCAGGGCGTTTCGATGGGGTTGACGCGCAGGACAACCTCTCGCGATCCGAAACCCGCCTCATGAATGGCCGCCGTCGCCTGCTTGCGCGCCTTTTCCTTGTTTGCCGGGGCGACTGAGTCTTCAAGGTCGATGATGATGGCGTCTGCTGGCAGCGTCCGCGCTTTTTCCAGCGCGCGCTCGTTGTCACCCGGAAGATAAAGGACGCTACGTCTCGGTCTCATGACCATCGCATTGACTCCGAGATTTGGTTTGGTTGATTGTGCATTGCACCATCTGCCTTTGCAACATCGCCGCTGACCAAACGTGCGAATAAGTCACTGGTGACGCGCGCCACACCCTCTGGCCGCCCTCTTATGCGTTTCTCATCACTCCTGCTAAATCAGGCTCATGCGCCAAATCCTGATGATTTCCTCCTACGTCGCCCGCGATCCCGTGGGCCTCGCCGCGGCCATCCCGCCGCTCGAGCAAGCAGGCATCGAGGTCGTGGGCCTGCCGACGGTTGTGCTCTCCAACCACCCAATCCGCCCGCACTTGGCCGGCATGAGGCTCGAGCCGGCCCTTCTCGAAAGCATGATCGGAGCCCTCGAGAAGAACGGCTGGCTGGGATCGTTCAACGCCGTTTTCTCGGGCTATCTGCCGTCCGCTCAGCACGTCGAAATCGTCGCCGCCGCCGTGAAGCGCCTGCGCGAGCTCAACCCGTCGATCGCCTACGTTTGCGACCCGATTTTCGGCGACGATCCGAAGGGTCACTACAT
>JAEWCT010000402.1 GCA_023390485.1 Pseudomonadota bacterium | reverse complement strand
CGTTGCGGGTGTGATCATAGTAGTACCAAGCCCCGAAGGCGATCGCCGCCAGGATGATGAGGCCCGCGATCCACGATCCTGTCGAGGTTCCGACGTCGTCCTGGCCGAGGTTACGCTCGCGACCGGTGCGAGGATCTTCATAGGTCATGTCATTTCCTCCAAATTGCTTCGATGAAGGAACGAAATGAGCGCCATTCGGTTCCTGACTGCCCGGCCGCCGGCCGGCCTCAGCCCGCCTTGGCCGGTCACGAACGGTTGCTATTCTTTGCCAATGCGGCCCATTTCCTCAACGTGAGTTGAATGGTCAACATATGTGCAGTCGGGGGCGCCATTGCACAGATTTCAGTCCAAATACTCCGTACGCAGTATTCTTCGTCCCCCGGCTCGTGAACGCGCATTCTGCCTAGTTTCAAGGCCTTGACTGGTTTTTGGTCAGGCTGGCACGATTTTTGTTTCATTTCTTAGCGGGCCTTGCTCATGCGCAAGGCCCGTCGCCTCCACGACATCGGAAACCGGGGGCCAATGAAAACGATCTCAGCCGTTCTGAAGCCGCTCAAGCGTCAGGAACTCAGCGAAGCGCCGATCAACCCCGGCGCGGCTCGTGGAAGCCTTTCCCGGCGTGCTTTTCTCGAAAATTCAGATTTGAACTTTTTTCGTTCGACGCTCCTCGCCGACCGCTGGAAGTGAAGACCCGCGCACTGAACGTGTGCGGATGGTTTGCGCACGACAAGCATCCTACCGGCAATTGCGATCCCATTCGAATTCAATTCGATCACAGGAGATTTAGGCGATGCTTCATCCCGACATTCCGCTCGCTAGATTTGCAAAGTGCAGGTTTCCATCGATCGCTAAACTATTTCGAGGCATCGCCCTTGCGCTTTTCGTGGCGAGCCTCGCGAGCGTATTCGCATCGTCATTCTCGGCGGCTCAGGACGCGGCTCCTGCTCCGGCTGCGACGACGCCAGCAGCTCCTGCAGCTGCCGCTCCAGCCGCTCCGGCTCCTCTTCCTGCTTGCGATGCAAAGACGCTGGAGAAGTGCACCGTCAATTCCGGCGACACGGCATGGATGCTGACGTCGGTTGCACTCGTGCTGATGATGACGATCCCCGGTCTCGGGTTGTTTTACGGCGGAATGGTGCGAAGGAAAAACGTCGGCGACACGGTGATGACGTCGTTCGCGATCACATGCCTCGTGACGGTATTGTGGGCCGCCTTCAATTATAGCTTCGCGTTCCGAGGGGGGACGCCCTACATCGGCGGGCTCGATCGGGCATTTCTGCAGGGCATATTGAGCGATATTTCGACCGGTGCGAACAATCCCAACCCGCTTGCGCCGACGATCCCCGAGACGGTCTATCTCTGCTTCCAAATGACGTTTGCAATCATCACGCCCGCCTTGATCGCGGGAGCGTTTGCGGAACGCATGAAGTTCTCGTCCATGCTCTGGTTCATCGCACTCTGGGCAACGATCGTCTATGCGCCAGTCGCGCACTGGGTTTGGGGACCAGGCGGGATTCTGAACTCGTCGAATGATCAGGCCTGGTTCAAGGTTCTCGACTTTGCTGGCGGCACCGTCGTTCACATCAACTCGGGCACGGCGGGATTGGTCGCGTGTCTCGTGCTCGGAGCGCGCAAGGACAGCGGGCCCGCCCACAACATCGTTCTCACGTTCATCGGGGCGTCGCTACTTTGGGTCGGCTGGTTCGGATTCAATGCCGGCTCGGCGGTGACGGCCAACATACAGGCCGGTATGGCGATGCTCGTGACGCAGCTGGCGACGGCGATGGCCGCTCTCACATGGATGCTGATCGAATGGATATTGCGGCGCAAACCGACGGTGGTCGGCATCTGCTCAGGGGCCGTCGCTGGTCTCGTTGCGATCACGCCCGCTTCGGGGTTCGTCGGACCGGCTGGCGCGCTGGTCATCGGAATCGGTGCAGGTGTCTTCTGCTACTGGGGGACGACGGGTCTCAAGCACATGTTCGGCTACGACGATGCACTCGACGCTTTCGGCGTGCACGGGATCGGTGGTATCGTTGGCGCGCTGCTGACCGGCGTCTTCGCAATCAACGAGTACGGTGGAACGCCGGGCTGGATCGAAGGTAATCCGCATCAGGTGATCAACCAGGCGGCCGGTATTTCAATCGTCTTCGTCTATGATGTGATCGTCACGCTCATCATACTGAAGCTTATCGACTGGACGATCGGCCTGCGCGTCGCGCCGGACGTCGAGCGCGAAGGTCTCGATCTGACGCTCCACGGCGAGGTCGTTCACTAGGCCGGGAAACAGGGGGGGTCTCTTCGGGAGCCGGATATTCCGGTTCCCGAATGTATTCGGTGCGTAGGACTATTTGCCGGGCCAAGAGAGGCTCAATAATTTCGACTCGCGTGCGAGAAGCGGGCCATGCTTCGAGCTGCCGCCATGACTGCCGAGAGCGACGATCGACACGACCGGTACAAGGTCGCTTACGATCAAGAGGAGATCCAATTTCCTGTTTGGATCCTGATAATCTTTGGCGCCGGGTTTCTCTATGCGTCGCTACCCTGGACGAATGAAAATCTGGGTCGTCCTGTTTCTTCTTTTGCTCGCCGTAGGCATTGGCTTCGGCGTCGCACGCGATTTGTTGTCCCGCCAGCAGGGCACGGTGGTCGGCATCGTCACCGCCCTGGATTTTGGCAACCCGCAGCCGAAATGGTATCCGGCGACGCCCCCGCACTACAC
>JAEWCT010000323.1 GCA_023390485.1 Pseudomonadota bacterium | reverse complement strand
TCCGTTTGCTGAGCGCCGGCCACACCGACAAACCCCGTGGCTGGCGCTTGTCCTTAGAGCCCCTAAGCGCCGTTGCAACCGGCGCCGCAGAGCCCACCCGAAGATCAAAACGACCTGCTTGGAAGGCTGCGGACCGCCACCGGCACCGCCCGCTGCGTCGACTTGTGCCACGTGAAATGCTCCGCAAGCGGACATATGGCACGACCGCGTTACGCCCCGCAGCGGCTCGAAATTTTTAAGCCTGTCCAAGAAATTGCTGCAACGCGGAGCGGGTTCTCTGGTCTTGTATTTTCATGACCCGGTGGAGCGCCGAGGCTCAGCGCGGCTTCCGGCTTTGCGTTGTGCGTATTTGAGGAGAATTCATATGAACCTCGCGGCATTGATCATCCAACTTATCAGCGGTGCGCTCGGCGGCAACGCCGCAGGTGCGCTTTCCGACAAGGCAAGCTTGGGCACGCTCGGCAATTCGATCGTCGGCGCCCTTGGCGGCGGCGTCGGCGGCCAGATTTTGAGCTCTCTCCTTGGCCTCGGCGGCGCCGCGGCGACCTCCGGGCTCGACATCGGAACGATTGTATCCAGCTTCGTCACCGGTGGCGTGAGCGGTGGCATTACCGCGCTCGTTCTCGGCTTCTTGAAGTCGAGATTGGTGCACTGAGCATTCAGTGAATACATCGCGGGCGGCGGTCGACGGTGGAACCGTCGCCGCTTGCGGCCAATTGGCGTCGAGCGGCGTGGGCGGCGTCAGTCGCTTGTCCCATTTCGCATCCCGGCCGATTGTGCCGCGATCTTCCTCAGCAAACTCTCGATGAGAAGATTAGCGGATTCGTTTGCAGATCCGTCGATGGTCTCGGTGAGTGCCTGGCCGCGATTCTGCGCGTTGCGGTACGTCGAGCGCTCCGGGATGAACCCCGGCAACAACTCGTACCCGGCGGCATGGACATAGTCCCTCGCGACGTTCTCCTCCTCCGCTTCCAAGACGCGGCAGAGCGCGACGGCGAGCCGGCTGCGCGGAATTCCGATTTCTTCCAGCGCATGGAGCAGGAGAACGGTCGGATAGAGATCGTCGATGGTGGCGCTCGTCGGCACGACGACGACATGCGAGGCGCGTGCGACGGTGCCTGTCGCTGGGCTCGTGTGGCCGGGTGTATCGACGATGACGAGATCAAAAGATTCACAATCCTCGAGCGCATCTTCGAATGTGCGGAATGCTCCTACCTCGACGGGAGAAGCCGCCGCGCGCAGCCGGCGCGCTTTGCCCCATCTGACGGCAGTTTGTTGCTGGATATCGAGGTCCGCGAGCTTGACCCTCAGCCGGCCCGTGGCCCCGACTGCGGCGAGGGCCCGTGCGAGCGTGCTTTTGCCGACGCCCCCCTTCTGACTGACGAACGACACGATTAATGGCATTCGCACTCCTTAGCGTGCGCTTTTCTTGTCCGTCTTCTTTCCCACGAGTGATGACGTCTTACTTCAAGAGACGCAAGACGTGTTAGGAAAAGCGCGATGCGCCGGACGTAAAATGCACTTGCGGCGGCCGATTACATCGCCAGGACTTTAAGTCCGCCAATTCGCAGGTTCTATGGATTTGGGGGCCACTGGGCCGTGCGGCTGAGCAAATTGCGCAAAATCGCTTACCGCTTCTTCGCCGCTCTCTCCCTGCGCCGGGTGGGATCGCGAGCGTCCGGGCGTTGTTCGCGTGGGAGAAGCCGATCGCTGGTCGTTCGATGGCTGACGGGTTTCGCGCTTGGATGCCGCCGCTTACCCCGTTTGGTGGCGGCGGGCAGGTCGGAGTCAAATGGATGCCATTTCATTTTTTCATTCATTACGCCCACCTCGCTTTGACATGCTGACGTTGTGGCCGAGCTTTGCCCGAGCGGCGCGCCTGGGCGGTATGAGCCGCTCTTCGAATGCGAACTTTGTCCCGCAACCGCTGGATCCCACGAGCGTTCCGCGACCACCCCGCGATTGCGCCTTCTGAGTGGTCGCACGAGCCAAAGCCGTGTGTATTCCGGGCCAACCTATTCACGAGCCGCTCGGCAGCGGGTAATGAAACCCGGGGCAAACGGGGTGGGGCATTCCGGGAATGTCGGTTGAAGTCGAAACGGTGGTGATCGGAGCCGGCGCCGTCGGGCTGGCCGTTGCTGCCGAACTCGCGAGCCTCGGGCACGATGTCCTTGTCGTCGAGCGCCACCCTGCGTTCGGCACCGAAACGTCTTCGCGAAATTCCGAAGTCATCCACGCCGGAATTTATTATCCCGAAGGATCGCTCCGCGCCAAACTCTGCGTCGAAGGCAAGAAGCGCCTCTACGCATTCGCCGAGGAACACAAGGTCCCGGTCAACCGCTGCGGCAAGCTTCTCGTCGCGACGAACGAAGCCGAAGTCGATGAGCTCGCGATGATCGAAGAAAGGGCCATCCGCAACGGCGTCGGCGATCTGGCGCGGTTGACGATGGCGGAGGCCAACCGCCTCGAACCCGAAATTCGCTGCGTCGCTGCAACACTGTCGCCGTCGACGGGAATAATCGACAGCCACAGCCTGATGGCAGTCTTCGAAACACGGCTTCTCGATGTAGGCGGACAAATCGCTTTCAATTCCGAGGTCGTCGGTATAGCTCCGGTCTCGAAAGGTGAATTCCGCCTGTCGATCTCGTCGGCAGGGGAGGTCCCGGATTTGACCTGCGCCCGCGTCGTCAACGCGGCCGGATTGGGTGCCTCGCGCATCGGGCGCACGCTGCGCCCTGCGAAGTCCGGGTACGTCGTACCGAAGCTTTTCCCCGCGAAAGGCCATTACTTCGCATTGTCGATGCGCGCGCCGTTCAAGCACCTCGTCTATCCGATGCCGTCGCCCGACGCGCTCGGCATCCACCTGACGCTCGACATGTCCGGCGCCGCCAAGTTCGGACCCGATATCCATTGGCAGGATGACATCGACTATGCGTTCGACGATCCTGATGCGCGCCACGCGGTGTTCGCGAAAGAGATCAAACGCTACTGGCCGGGTCTGCCCGAAGGCGCGCTCGTGCCCGCCTACACCGGTATCCGGCCGAAGATCTACGCCGAGGGAACGCCGCCCGCAGACTTCGCGATCCACGGTGAAAATGAGCACGGAGTGAAGGGCTTCGTCGGGCTCTACGGTATCGAGAGCCCGGGTTTGACCGCGTCACTCGCGATTGCGGACTGCGTCGCTCGCATGATGGCTTGAAATCCGCCGACATCTTGAGGCTGGGATATCCGCGTCATCTACGTGTACGCCGTATTTGTGACGAAGTCGGTCTTCGCGGTCCAGGCGCTGGCATTCATATTTGGCAAGCTCCGGCGTGCGTGCCTTGAAAAGCGGCAATTCAAACACTCCGCAGCAGGCCAATGCGAATTGTCGTCGCCTATACACACCAAAAATCCGCGGTTCATTTCAAGGGGCGAGGCCGGTCAATGCGTCGCTGCCGCCTGCCGTCAACTTTCACACAATAAGTTTAGGCTTATACCCTTGTCTGAATTAATCATTAGGACGCGCTTGACGCCCCGATCGCGAATATCGGGGTCGTCAAATGCTCGGCGGAAATGCGCTCAGAGCCGTGTACGGAATGCGAAATATTTTCGAAGCAACGCCTAGCAGCGACAGCGAGGCTCTCCGGTGACCAACGAAGATATCGCCGCCACCTTCGTCAGCCGCGCGCGTGAGCACGTTGTTAGTTCGAGAATCGGCGGCCTGGTCCGGAAAGTCTTCATCCGGGTCTTCGAACGCGCCCGGGCGATTTGGTATTTGTGGAATTGCGAGGTCACGGGCGCCGGGGGGCGCATCCAAGGCCGGATACGCGTTGAAAATCGCGGCGCCATCCGAATTGGCAGCCGCGTGTTCATCATGTCGCGCTGGGTCCCGACAGAGCTGATCGCCGGGAAAGACGCTCAAATCTCAATTGGCGACGACGTCTGGATCAATTTCGGCGTTTTAATATCGGCCCACCACAAAGTCACGATCGGCAAGCGCGTCATGATCGGGCAGTACTGCATTATTGCAGACAGCCAGTTTCCGGATATGCCTGTCGACAATGCAAGGGAGCAGACACAACCCGTCGAAATAGGTGACGACGCGTGGTTGGCGGTCAGAGTGACCGTGCGCCCTGGGGTGAAGATTGGCAAAGGCGCCATCATCATGGCCGGGAGCATCGTCGAGAGTGACATCCCCCCAGGCGTCATCGCCGGAGGAATTCCGGCGCGGCCGATTTCGAGAATTGGCGAAACCGAAACGGATGCGAAATCCTCCGTTCAAGGTGCTAGCGGAAGCATTGCGCAACCCGCGGCCGCGCCGGGCAGCATCGCTCCAGATCTTGTGCATCCGGTCAGCAAGCCAAAAATCAACGGCTATTTGATCTCCGATTTCACGATTGACGAGCTGAGCAATGAGCTTGGCGTCTCAGACGTGCATTCCGGCGTTGGCGCGCGCGTTGCGCCGTTCGATCAGGTGACGCAATCACTGCTCTCGCCGCCGCCCCCCGATGCCGCCGACTTTGCCGTCGTGTGGACACAGCCACAGAAAGCCGTTCCGTCATTCGCCAAGCTTCTGGCATTCGAGCTTGTTGATGATGAAGCCCTGCAGGCCGAGGTCGATGCGTTTTGCGCGAAGATTGAAAAGGCCGCGCCACTCTATCGCAGCGTATTCGTTGCGAGCTGGACAATGCCGAGCTGGCAGCGCGGACTTGGCATGCTCGATACGCGACAAGGCGGCGTGTCGTCCGCCCTCGTGCACATGAACGCTCAACTGATGCAGCGGTTGTCCGGCATCTCGAACGTCTATGTCTTGGACGCCTCGCGGTGGCTGGCCGCTGTTGGTCCCGCAGCTTTCAATCCCAAGGCTTGGTATCTCGGAAAGATTGCTTTCGCCCGTCCCGTGCTCGCGGAAGCAGCCCGCGATGTGCGCGCCGCACTCGCGTCTCTTTCGAACGGTCCGCGAAAGCTGCTCATCCTCGATCTCGATGATACGATGTGGGGCGGCATTGTCGGGGACGTGGGCTGGGAAGGTCTGAAGCTCGGTGGCATGGATGCCAGTGGAGAGGCGTTCGTTGACTTCCAAAAAGCCGTCAAGGATTTGAAAAAGCGGGGCGTCGTTCTGGGCATCGTCAGCAAGAACGAGGAATCGGTCGCGCTCGAGGCTATTCGCAACAATCCCTCCATGGTTCTGAAAGAGGAGGACTTCGTCGGCTGGAAAATCAACTGGACCGACAAAGCGCGAAACGTCGCTGAGCTAACGCAGTCGCTGAACCTCGGTCTCCAGTCGGTCGTTTTCATCGACGATAATCCGGTCGAGCGCGCGCGTGTGCGCGAGGCACTGCCCGAAGTTTACGTCCCGGAATGGCCGAAGGAAGAATTTCTCTATGCCAGTTATCTGCGCAATCTGAGTTGCTTTGATGCGGCAGCCCTGACCCGCGAAGATGCCGAGCGCACACGGATGTACGACGAGGAGACGCAACGCGAAGCATTGCGCCAGCAAGTCGGCTCGATCGAAGAGTGGCTCAAGACGCTCGAGATCAAAGTAGCGATCGCACCTCTGAGTTCCGCGACATCGACCAGGGCCGCCCAGCTCCTGAACAAGACGAACCAGCTCAACTTGACGACACGGCGGTTGACGGAGCGGGAATTGATCGATTGGGCGGCGGAGCCCGATAACGCGTTTTGGGTTGTGAACGTCTCGGACCGTATGGGCGATGCAGGTCTCACCGGATTACTCGGTATCAAATTCGAAGGCGATGTTGCGCACATCGTTGATTTCGTCCTCAGTTGCCGCGTGATGGGCCGGCGCGTGGAGGATACGATCGTCCACGTCGCAGTGGCCGCGGCGATCGAGCGAGGGGCGAAGCGCGTTGTCGCCGAATACATTCCCACCGCGAAGAATAAGCCATGTTTGACGTTCTGGCAGAATTCCGGCTTCACGAACGATGGTGACCGCGAATTCGTCTGGGACAATTCCCGCGCCTATGCATTGCCTGATGTGGTCAATCTCGAGTGGCAGAAGTGAAAGACATCCGCTCCACCGCCGGAGATGCGCTGCAGCGCCTGCGCATCAAGCATTGGATGCGGGCCGTCGATCGCATTGGCACAAGACCGTCGCTGAAGGGCAAGCCGACGATCATCAACAACGGCAAGATCACGATCGGTGAGGATTTTTATTTTTCGTCCGATCCTGTCCAATCCCACATCGCTGCCATCAACGGCGGGACCGTGCGCGTGGGAGACCGTGTCCACATTTCATACGGCGCAGCCATCGCTGCGCTGGATAAGGTTGAAATCGGTGATGACACGCGAATTGGCCCCTATGTCCAGATCATGGATAGCGACTTTCATCGCCCGGGGGATCGCGACGCGCCGGGCGACACAGGACCTATCTCGATAGGACGTAGCGTGACGATCGGCGCGCGCGTAGCGATTCTGAGGGGCACCACCATCGGAGATGGCGCCACGATTCTCAGTGGCAGTATGGTCTCCGGTTACATTGCCGCCGGAGAAACGGCACGCGGAGTTCCCGCGCGCGCCGTGCGCGAAGCGGCGGCGGATGGCGATGTCGGATTATCGCAACTCGTCCAAAGCGTGCTTGGTCTTTCGGCTTTGCCTGCAATGACCGATGGTCCCGACCAGATTCCCGAGTGGGATTCGCTCGGTGCGCTTCGCCTTTTGCTTGCGGTTGAAGAGACGTACGGAATCTCTGTGGGTGAACATGAGTTCCATTCAGCCGCTACGATAGCAGCGCTTTCCGAGATCGTTGAGGCATCTCGACGAAATAAAGTTGTGGCCGGAATTCCCGCATAGCGGCGCCGACGACACGCGCTAATCTTCTTTACATTACCTACTTGTCATTTTCCCGCGGCATGACGAGAGATATGCAATGCCTCGCGGGGGGTGCAAATGACGGCGTCCAATATAGCTGATTTTCTCGGCCTGAAATTCAACGGCGGTTCGACGGAAACAGCAATCGACGACATATTGGGTGCAATTGGACAGCCGTTCAGATACGTCGTCACCCCCAACGTGCAGCACGTCGTCGAGATTTACGAGCAGGGCGACGCACTCAAAGCCAAATACGCCGCCGCATGGCGCATTTATTGCGACAGTCGTGTGCTGAAAAAATTGGCTCATTTATGCGGTTCGAAGCTCGATGTCGTAACCGGCAGCGATCTCACCGCCCGCCTTTTGGAACGGGCCTCGGGTCTCGGGCTGAAAGTCGGAATCATCGGGCCGAGCGCCGACGACTGCGCAATCCTCGGCCGCCGCTTTCCCGGCCTTGAAATCGCGTCCTATACGCCGCCGATGGGATTTATTAAGTCCGATATCGAGGTCCAGAAGTGCATCGCGTTCATTTTGGATGCGAACGCGGACATCACCTTCCTGGCCGTTGGATCGCCACAACAAGAAATCTTGGCGCACCGGCTCCTCGAATACCCCGAAGCGAGGGGAGTGGCTCTTTGTATTGGGGCGTCGATTGATTTTCTTACTGGAAAACAGCAGCGTGCGCCGCTCTGGATTCAGAATTCGGGCCTCGAGTGGTTGCATCGCCTCTTGTCGGATCCCAAACGTCTCGCGAAGCGATACCTGGTTAAATGCCCGAAAATATTCGGCTTGGTCGTCGCGCAAATGATGAATCCGCGATTTCGCTCGTGAGCGCGGAATGTTGCGCTAGGATTTCCGATCATAATTTGTACACTGAAGGCGGCTATCGTACTTTTTCTCGGTGTTTGAGGGCGTATGAGGGGTGCGTTGGCGAATACCGCATTGAGATGAATAGCTTCTGATGGTTTCCCACGAAATGTCTGTCGCCGCTGCATTCGTTTCGGGAGCCCTGGGCGCGATTGCGTTACTCGTAAGCATTCCCGTTCTCGTTCTTCTAATCGAAGTTTTGGCAGCGCTTTCGAAAAGAAATTCGGAGCGCAAGCCCAATTCCAATAGGCCATCTCTGGCTGTACTCGTTCCCGCTCACAATGAGAGCGTGAGCATCCTTCCGACATTGACTGACATTTTGACTGAGATCGGCCCGCGCGATCGCCTGCTGGTGGTCGCAGATAATTGTTCAGACGATACCGCGGAGGTTGCCCGTTCAGCAGGAGCGGAAGTCATCGAACGCCGAGATGAACAAAACCGCGGAAAAGGTCACGCTCTTGACTATGGAATTCGGCATCTCTCGGAAACGCCACCCGAGGTCGTGATTATAGTCGATGCGGACTGCCGCCTGGAAAATGGCGCCATCGATACTCTGGCTGAACGTGCATCCGCGACCGGACGGCCAATTCAGGCCCTTTATCTGATGCATGCGCCGGATGGTTCATCCGTCAACGAGCAGGTATCGGAATTCACGTGGCGCTTGAAGAACTGGGTGCGTCCACTCGGCCTCGCGAACCTCGGTCTCCCTTGTCAGCTGGTCGGCACGGGAATGACATTTCCGTGGAGCACCTTGAACGCGGCCAATCTCGCAACCGGGGCGCTGACCGAGGACCTGAAGCTTGGACTCGACCTCGCTTTGAAAGGCCACTTGCCGCTATTTTGCCCGTCCGCGGTCGTAACAAGCTGCTTTGCTTCCTCTGCACACGGACGCAATACGCAACAGCAGCGCTGGGAGCAGGGCCATAGGGAGCTGATTTTCTCTACTGTTCCGCGTGTTTTGTCGTCGGCATTTGCGAGCCGCGATTTGCGATTGATGGCGATGGCCCTGGACTTGGCCGTGCCGCCCATTTTTCTGCTCGTTCTATTATTATCGGCGGTTTTCGCGATTACGGCATCGGGAGCGGTCTTGGGCCTGTCAATCGTTCCTTTCTATATCAGCTGCGCAGCCATTGCCGGATTGGCGCTGAGCATCGTCATCGCCTGGGCTCGTTATGGACGTGAAGCATTGCCGCCAAGATCGCTGCTGTCGATCGTTCCTTACGTTTACTCGAAGCTGGTTCAGTACGTTCGCATTATTGCAGGTAACCGCGCCACGACCTGGGTGAGAACAGACCGGAGCTGACACCGCCGTCATTTGCCCAAATTGTGAGCAGTCCGTCGCAATGATTGTCTGTACACGCGAAGCCGCAGACCCATCGCCAGAGTAATCGATTTGCGCCGGTGAATTCGATCAGCCGCGTTGATACTGACTGACGAATTGGCAATCAGCCAATTGGAGTCTCAGCGGAACCATTATTTACGTTTTTGTGCTTTTACTGGGGCGACGTCCTGGCGAATAGCCTATGTAATGGAACGAGCCGCAAAGTGGGGCAGCCATCGCCGGCATTGCCCAGGAATACCGCGCTTAACCTGCGTTTCATTCTTGTTACAATAGGACCTTAAGTTGGCGATGTCTTGGGATCCGGAAACGTATCAGACGTTAGACGTCATATGCATCGTCGAGACATCGAGATAGATATGATTGCCACGACGAACACCCGCCCCCTGTACGCCAATTACCCGTTCATCATCGC
>JAEWCT010000302.1 GCA_023390485.1 Pseudomonadota bacterium | reverse complement strand
CGCTAAAGGTACGCGACCATGTGGTGACCGTCGATGGCTGGGACCCGAAGGACCAATACGTCGGATACGACCAGGACTTCGTGCGCACGGTCGACGCGCAAACGCTGGAGCCGAGCGTCTTTCCTTTTTATAAGGCGAGCTTCGTCTGGCTGATGAAACGCGAAACGACCGATTACTTTCTTCGCGTCGTCGTGCCGTTGGGCTTCATCTTGATCATCGCGTATCTGTCGATTTGCATCTCGACCCATCACTTCGAGGCGATCGTGACGATACAGGTGACGGCATTGCTGTCCGCCGTCGCGTTGTATCTCGCGCTTCCAAAGCTCGACGCCAACACCGAGACGCTCTCGGACCGGATGTTCCTATTCACCTATCTAATGTTGAGCGTGATCATCGCCATCACGATCGCGCGCGAGAACAAGAGGATCGAACCGGTCCGGTGGTTGAGAAGGGGACTTGTCTTTCTTCACATCGTCGCCGTCCCGGCAGCGGTTGCGGCGATGGCCTATTACGTCTATCTGGCAAGCATCGCTTAAGAACTCCGCTCAGGAAAAAACGCTTTCAGCGCGAACCTTTTTTAACACTTCGGTGAAGGCCGCCACCGCCGGATTGCGCGATTGCGCCGCGCCCGCGCGCCCGCCGAAAACCGCGACCAGATCCCACCGGATCGCGGGCTTCCTGAGCGCCGTGAATCCAATCTTCGGTGCTGTCGAGTTCGCAGCCCGCGCCATGACGAACGTGTGAGGCACGAGAGCGATGCCGAAACCGCGCGCAACAAGATCGAGAAGCACCTGCACGTCGCCTACCTCGAGCGCAGTTTTGCGCGAGACGTTGATCGATGCGAACGCGCGGTCGACGATGCGCCGCGTGCCCTGGTCGAGCTGAAAGTCGACGAAGGTTTCGCCGGCGAGACTGTGCAGGGAAACGCATTCGCGTGCCGCGAGCGGATGATCGAGAGGATGGGCCACGATCAGCCGATCCGATGCGATCGGCATCGACACGATCTCGCGGCTCTTTTCGTAAAGAGGCAGGAACGCCAGATCGATGCTGCCGTCCTTCACCTTTCCCATGAGGTTGGCTGCCGTGCTGTGGCAAAGACGGATTTCGACGTCCGGATGCAGCGCCCGGAATTCTCCGAGCAACAGCGGCAGATCGAAAAAGGCATTGAGGCTCGCGCACGTTCCGATGCTCAAAGTCCCCCGCTCCAGCCCATTGATTGCCGCGACCGCGCGACGCGCCTCCTGCGCTCCCGCGATAATCTGAAGCGCTTTTTCGTAAAGCACGCGGCCTGCGACAGTCAGCTCGACGCGGCGTGTCGTCCGCACGAAGAGCGGAGCGCCCATTTCCTGCTCAAGAGCGCGAATAGACGCCGAAAGTCCGGACTGAACAATATTCATGCGCTTGGCCGCCCGCGTGAAATGCTGTTCTTCCGCGGCCGCAACGAAATGCTCGAGTTGCTTGAGGTCCATGATTGGTCGCCAATTAATCGATAAAACAGAATAATAGCATCCCAACATACTATTGGACAGATTAGCCGTAGAACCCCATTTGTGGCGGTTCGAGCCCCTTCCTTAATTCGTCGTTGACGGGATTCGAAACTGATGGCGCCCGATAATCGAGACCGTGCGCTTTCGTCGCCCATTGATATCGCGTTTCGACAGACGGAACCCAAGCCCCCGTCAGTTTCGGACTGGGGCGGAGCTGGTTTCAAATTTTTATGCCGGCGGTGTGGAGATTTCTAAAGCATGGCTGCATTGGTGCGCATAGCTCTGCGGTCGCCATACACGTTTGTCGTGTTGGCGTTGCTCATTCTGCTCACCGGCGGTTTGGCTGCTTTTCGCACGCCGGTCGACATCTTCCCTGATATTCGCATCCCCGTCATCGCCACCGTTTGGAATTACACCGGCCTTCCGCCCGATGAGATGGCCGGCCGAATGGTGACGCCGTTCGAGCGCGTCCTGACGACGACCGTCAACGACATTCAGCATATCGAGGCGAACTCGTATAACGGCATCGGCATCGTCAAAATTTTCTTCCAGCCCGGGGCCGATATTCGCACCGCTAATGCGCAGGTGACGGCAGTATCTCAGACTCTGCTGAAACAGTTGCCGCCCGGTTCTACGCCGCCTCTCATCCTCAACTACAGTGCCTCGACCGTGCCGATCGTGCAGCTGGCGCTCGGCGGCGATGGCCTGACCGAGCAGAATCTGTCGGACCTCGGCCTGAACAACATTCGCACGCGGCTCGTAACGGTTCCGGGCGCCGCCGTTCCTTATCCGTTCGGCGGCAAGACGCGGCAGATCCAGATCGATCTCGACGATACGGCCCTCCGCGCCAAGGGCCTATCCGCTCAAGACGTTTCCAATGCCTTTGCCGCGCAGAACCTGATCAATCCGGTCGGCACCCAGAAAATCGGCAGCACCGAATACACGATGCAGCTGAACAACGCGCCGTCCGACATCAACACGTTGGGAGACCTGCCGATCAAGGCCGTAAACGGCGCGATGGTCTACATCCGCGACGTGGCGCACGTCCGCGACGGAAATCCTCCGCAACAGAATATCGTGCACGTCAACGGCAACCGCTCGGTGTTGCTGTCGGTGCTGAAGAACGGTGCGGTGTCGACGCTTGCCATC
Source organism: Pseudomonadota bacterium (assembly GCA_023390485.1). Taxonomy (GTDB): domain Bacteria; phylum Pseudomonadota; class Alphaproteobacteria; order Rhizobiales; family Hyphomicrobiaceae; genus Hyphomicrobium_B. The sequence continues at coordinate 2,784 of JAEWCT010000302.1, read as the reverse complement.
ATTCAGGGCGTGAAGGACAAAATCGACGAAATCAAACCCGGTCTGCCTGACGCGCTGACGATTTCGATGCTCGGCGACCAGTCCGTCTTCGTCCGCGCCGCAGTCCAAAACGTCATTCACGAAGGCCTCCTCGCCGCGGCCTTGACGAGCGTGATGATCCTTCTTTTCTTGGGCAGCATGCGGTCGACGGCCATCATCGCAACGTCCATTCCGCTCGCTGTATTGGCCTCTGTCGCCATGCTTTCCGCACTTGGCGAAACCTTGAACGTCATGACGCTCGGGGGCCTGGCGCTTGCCGTCGGCATCCTCGTGGACGAAGCGACGGTGACGATCGAAAACATCAACTACCATCTGGAGCAAGGGAAGGACGTCGAGACCGCAATTCTCGACGGCGCCGATCAGATCGCCACGCCCGCGTTCGTATCGATGCTCTGCATTTGCATCGTCTTTGTGCCGATGTTTTTCCTCGAAGGTGTTGCGCGCTTTCTTTTCGTGCCGATGGCGGAAGCCGTTGTGTTCGCCATGGTCGCGTCCTTCATCCTGTCGCGCACGCTCGTGCCGACTATGGCCAAATATCTGCTGAAGCCCCACGATCACCACGCGACGACGAGACCGACGCGCAATCCGTTCGTTCTGTTCCAGCGCGGCTTCGAGCATCACTTCGAGAAAATGCGCGTCGGCTATCATAACCTGCTTGAAAGCGCGTTAGCACACCGCACGATCGTCTTGATCTTCGCGTTCGGATTCATCGCAGCGTCGTTCCTGCTGACACCCTACCTCGGCCGCAACTTCTTTCCCGCCGTCGATTCAGGCCAGATTTTGATGCACGCGCGGCTCGACGTTGGCACGCGGGTTGAAGAAAGCGCCCGTCAATTCGCGCAAATTCAAGATGTCATTCGGGAGGTCATAGCGCCGGAAGATCTGGGCGCGATCGTCGACAACATCGGGATACCGGTGAGCGGCATCAACCTGACGTATAACAACACGGGCGTGATTGGCCCGCAGGACGGTGACATTCAGGTGGCGCTCAATCCTGGCCATCGCCCGACACCGGAATACGTCAAGGCTCTGCGCGACGAGCTTCCAAAACGCTTTCCTGGAGCAACCTTCTCGTTCCTCCCAGCCGATATCGTCAGCCAGATCTTGAACTTTGGCGCGCCGACGCCGATCGATCTTCAAATCAGGGCGCCGAAGCTTGGCCCGGCCTTCGATTATGCCGAAAAGATCTTGCGGAAGATCAAGCTCATCCCGGGCGTAGCCGACGCGCGCATCCAGCAATCGCGCACGAACCCCGGCTTCAAGGTCAACGTCGATCGCTCCCGCGCACAATACGTCGGCGTCACAGAGAAAGACGTCACCGCGAGCTTGAGCACGAGTCTCGCCGGCACGAGCCAGGTCAATCCCACCTACTGGCTCAATCCGAGCAACGGTGTCTCCTATCCGATCGTCATTCAGACGCCACAATACAAGCTCGACAGTTTGCGGTCGCTCGAGAACCTGCCGATCACCGCCAACCAGGCGCCAGCGCCGCAAATTCTCGGCGCGGTCGCCAATATCGATCGCACGATGACGAACGCCGTCGTCTCGCAATATGACATTCAATCCATGGTCCAGATCCTGACGACAACCGAGGGTCGGGACCTCGGCGCCGTCGCCGCCGACATTCAGAAGGTTGTCGATGAGACCAAAGCCGAGCTTCCCAAGGGGGCGACCGCCGTCCTCCTTGGGCAGGTGCAAACAATGAATGGTGCCTATGCCGGAATGTTGTTCGGCCTGCTCGGCGCCATCGTGCTTATATACCTGCTGATTGTCGTGAACTTCCAATCCTGGGGCGATCCGCTGGTGATCATCATGTCGCTTCCGGCGGCGCTCGTCGGTATTGTCTGGATGTTGTTCGTCACGGGAACCACGCTGTCGGTACCCGCCCTGACCGGAGCCATCATGTGTATGGGCGTTGCGACTGCAAACGCGGTTCTGGTCGTCAGCTTTGCGCGCGAGCGCCTTGCCGAGCACGGCGATCCGATCCTGGCCGCGCTCGAGTCGGGCTTCGTGCGTATCCGTCCCGTTCTGATGACTGCGCTCGCGATGGTCATCGGCATGGCACCGATGGCGTTGGGCCTCGGTGAAGGCGGTGAGCAGAACGCTCCCTTGGGTCGCGCGGTAATCGGCGGCCTTTTATTCGCGACTGCGGCGACATTATTCATCGTGCCGATCATTTTCAGCCTGATGCACCGGCGGAAGTCTGCTAGCTCATCGTCACCGCAAGGTGCAGTTCCGGGAGAATTCCATGCTGCCTGAAAAGACCGCCGAAAAACCACGGCGATCGCGTTGGAAGATTCCGGTCGTGGCCATCCTGTTCATTGGCGGGGCGACTTTTCTCGCTTTCACGGGCATTACAAGCCGCGAGCAGACCGTCGCCCAATTGAAGAACAAATCTGCCGCGCGCGCCATCCCGACGGTCATCGTCTCGACCCCGGCCGTCCAGCCGAGCATCGGCCAACTCGATCTGCCCGGCCGTTTGGACGCCTACTATCAGGCGGCGCTCTTCGCGCGCGTGAGTGGCTACGTATCGAGCCGGAATGCCGATATCGGCACGCGCGTCAAAACCGGCGACGTGCTCGCAACCATCGACGCGCCGGATCTCGATCAGCAGCTGTCCCAGGCGCAGTCCGATCTGAATAACGCGAAAGCAAACGCAGCGCTCGCCGATGTCACCAACCAACGCTATCAGGCGCTGCTGCCGAACAACTACGTCACCCATCAGGCTGCCGATGAAAAGCAGGC
>JAEWCT010000291.1 GCA_023390485.1 Pseudomonadota bacterium | reverse complement strand
ATGTGGGCGTAGTCGTAAACGGTCGGGCCGCACACATACATGCGCACGTTCGACGGTTCGATCGGCACGAACTCGGCCTTTTGCCGGGTCAGAGTATTGTAAAGTTTGAGCGTCAAACTGGACCTCTCGCGTCGCCTTTATTCTGCAATATCGAACGGAAGATATTCCGGAACCCTGAATATGCCATAGCCGCCAACGGCGCCATCAGGTGCCGCCGCGCCTTTGGCGCTTCTTCACTTCCACGTCAAGCGGGCCTCAAGTTTCTGAAACCCCTTGTAAAATGCTTCACGTCGCAATTGCTCCGCATTGACCCGCTAGCAAATCGCTGCTTAGGCTTCGGAAAGCACTGCTTCGGATGCCTTCATACGGAGCGCGAAAGTCGTCAAGGGGCGTCGGGGAACGGGCGTGAGCCAAGGGAAATCTTTCAATATCGCCGTCCGCCGGTTTCTGCTCGTGCTGGCAATGATGGTTGGCGCCCTGTTTTTGGCGACGGAAGTGGCTTCTGCCCAAAGCTGGTGGCCCTTCGGAGGCGGCGGCGGGCACGATGAGCAAGACCGGGGTGGGCCGCCCGTCCCGCAGGAGCCGGTCTACCGGCAGCCTGGCCCGGCGCAGGCACCTCCGCCATATCCGTCGCAAGCGCCGTATCCCGGGCAGTCGCAGTATCCGGGTACCCCGGCGGGACCGGCCTCGCCCGGCGCTCCTGGGGCGCCTGGAGTTCCAGGGGCTCCCGCCCAACCGGCATCGAACTGGTCTGCGAAGAACCCAATCTGCTATCAGCTCGAGCAGCGGCTCGTGCAGGAAGGCCAAAAGAACGGCCAATCGCAAAACGATCTGCCACGATTGGAAAATGACATCCGGCAGCTCGAACGGGTATCCGACCAGACGGACTCGCAGCTCGATCGCGGCTGCTACGAATATTTCCTCTTCACCAAATCGCTGAAGAACACGCCGCAGTGCAAAGACCTCGCGCGGCAGTCCGATGCCACGAAACGGCGGCTTGCCGATCTCGACGCCAAGCGGCGGGATATTCTGGGTTCGGCAGGACGCTCCTATCAGGACGACATCATCCGCGAGCTGGCGCGCAACAACTGCGGCGCCAACTACGTCGACATGGCGCGCCGGAGTAGCGGCGGAGGCGGCGGCATGTGGGAAGACGAGGAATCGAGCGGCGGCAACGTGTGGAACCCGCAGGCGGCCAACGGCGCGCAGACCTACCGGACACTGTGCGTTCGCCTTTGCGACGGCTTCTATTTTCCAGTGAGCTTCTCGACGCTGCCGAGCCATTTCTCGCAGGACGCCGACGCGTGCACGTCGAAATGCGCGGCGCCGACAGAGTTGTATTACTATCCAAATCCCGGCGGCACGGTCGAGCAATCGGTCGCGCTACGGACGCAAGAGCCGTACACGCGGTTGAAGTTCGCATTTCGCTATCGCAAGGAGTACGTGAACGGCTGCTCGTGCAAGGTTGCCGAATACGTTCCACCACCGGATGCTGCGCAGCCGGACAAGAAGGCCGAGGGCGCCTCGCAGGTGCCTGGCCGCCGCGCGGATAGCGGCGGTTCGACCACAATCACCACAGGTTCGACCGCTCAGCGCTCGGCGGCGCCGATGCCTGCTGCGGCTCAGCCCGAGAGTTCGGTCGGCGGTTGGCAGACCGAGGCCCAGCCACAGTAACGGTCCATCATTAAAGTCGGCGGGACGCTTTTTGCGCGCCGCGTGTCAGGTGCGTTTGCCCTCAAGGCGGGCGAGGACGCGGTCGCGGCCCATCAGGGGCAAAAGCGTCTTGAGCTCAGGACCGGCTTCGCGGCCGGTGAGTGCGAGGCGGAGCGGATGGAAAAGCGCCCGGCCCTTAGCGCCGGTCCTGGCTTTCACCGCGTTCGTCCATTCCGACCAAGTGCTCTCGCTCCAGGGGGCAGCCGGCAAAACCTCCGTGGCGGCGACGGTCAATTTCGAATCCTCGATGACGGGTTCGATGTCGCCCGCGACGACGTCCCACCAGATGCGCGCGTCCGCGAAGATCTCGAGGTTGCCGCGCACGGCGTTCCAGAATTCCTCGCGGCCTTCGATGCCGAGTGCGCGCAGCCGCTCGGCGACGCTTACGTAATCGAGCGTGTGGAGTAGCTTGCCGTTCAACACTTTCAGTTCGGCAACGTCGAACCGTCCCGGCGCTGTCGAAATCTTCGAGAAGTCGAGTTTCGCCGCAAGTTCGTCGCGCGAATGCAGCGGCTCTATCGCATCCGACGTACCGACGAGTGCGGCATGGCAGAGCACTGCCATCGGCTCCAGGCCTTCGTCGCGGAAGCTCTGGATGGAGAGCGCGCCAAGGCGTTTCGACAGAGCCTGCCCGTCGGCGCCGACCAGCAGCGAGTGATGGCCAAATGCCGGCGGCGTTCCGCCCGCGGCTTCGAAGATCGCAAGCTGGACGCCGGTATTCGTGACGTGATCCTCGCCGCGCACGATGTGCGTGATGCCGAAGTCGATGTCATCGACGACGCTGGTGAACGTGTAGAGGAACGTGCCATCGCCGCGGATCAGCACGGGATCGGACAGAGATCCGAGATCGACCGACTGATCGCCGCGGATCAAGTCGTTCCAGGAAATGAGCGTCGGCTGCGGTTCGAGCCCTCGTCCTTCCGATGTATTCGGCAGGCGAAAGCGCCAATGCGGCGATTGACCGGCCGCGAGCTTCGTGTCGATTTCTTCCTTTGTGAGTTTCAGCGCGGCACGGTCGTAGAT